>NZ_JBYTEO010000011.1:0-119294 GCF_058791355.1 Pseudomonas sp. EB271-G4-1 | reverse complement strand
CTCCTACACGGTCCACCTGTAGGAGCTGCCGCAGGCTGCGATCTTTTACTTTCAAGGGCGGCGATGGCGCATCAGGTGCTTGAACCCTTCAAACACCAGCACCAGTACCGCCATCCAGATCGGAATATAGGTCAGCCATTCACCGGGCTTGATGCTTTCCCCCAGCATCAACGCCACGCCCAGCAACAGCACCGGCTCGACGTAGCTCAACAACCCGAACAGGCTGAACGGCAGCAAGCGACTGGCGATGATGTAGACCACCAGCGCCGACGCGCTGATCAAGCCCAGCAGGGGAATCAGCCAAGACAATGCCGGGTGTTGATCGAAGACCCCAAAGCCCTGCTCACCACTGCTCACGAACCAGAATGCGATCGGCAGCATCAGGGTCATGTCGACCCACAGTCCGCCGAGGTTGTCAGTCTTCAGCCATTTGCGCACCACGAAATACAGCGGATAACCCACGACCACTACCAGTGTGGCCCAGGAGAAGCCGCCGACCTGATACAGCTCATTGACCACACCCAGGCTTGCAAAGAACACCGCGATCTTTTGCAGGTACGACAGGCGTTCACCGTAGGCGATGCGCCCTGTCAGCACCATGGCCAGCGGCAACAGGAAGTAGCCCAGCGACACATCGAGGCTGTAGCCATTGAGCGGTGCCCACATGAACAGCCAAAGCTGGACGCCCAGCAACGCCGCCGAGACGAACAGGATGCCGATCAACCTGGGTTGGGCGCAGAACCGACGCAGCAGGTCGGCCACGCGCCGCCATTCGCCCGACCCCAGCATGAACAGGGTCATGCACGGCACGGTCAACAGCATGCGCCAGCCGAAAATCTCCACACCGCTCAACGGCTTGAGCAGTGAAGTGTAGTAATACATGACGGCAAACAGCACCGAGGCTGAAACCGATAAAGCGATACCTTTTGACAAGCTGTCCTCGCGAGGTTGAACGTGAAACGGGGTGCGGAGAATACGTGGTTTTTGTGCTGAATATTGGCCGGATGATCAATATTTACAACATCCCTGTAGGAGCGAGCCTGCTCGCGAAAAACCCGAGGGCGCTGCGGGGCGTCTGGTTTAACGCGCTATCGTTCACGACCATCGCGAGCAGGCTCGCTCCTACAGTGGTTTTGTATGTTCAGTTGGTACGCGGTCTGCGGCCGGACACGAAATGACTCACATCATTGAACCCCGGCGTCGAAGCATGCCCAGGTGTCACCAGCGCATCGATGAAGGCCTCATCCTCAGCCGTGATCTTCACCGCCTGCGCCTTGGTGTAGGCATCCCACTGTTCTTCAGTGCGCGGGCCGACGATGGCCGAGGTCACGGCGCTGTTGTTCAGCACCCAGGCGATGGCGAACTCGACGATCCCCACGCCGCGTTCCTGGGTGTATTGCTGGATCTGCTGGGCGATGCGCAAGGACTCGACACGCCATTCGGTTTCCAGGATGCGTTTGTCGGCACGTCCTGCACGACTGTTCGCGTCCGGCTTGACGTCCGGCGCATATTTGCCGCTGAGCACGCCGCGGGCCAACGGACTGTAGGGCACCACACCCAGGCCGTAATTCTGCGCGGCAGTGATCTGCTCGGTTTCGGCCTGGCGGTTGACGATGTTGTACAGTGGCTGGCTGATCACCGGCCGGTCGACACCGAGCTTGTCGGCCACGCGAATCACCTCGGCGATACGCCAGCCCCGGTAATTCGACAGGCCCCAATAGCGAATCTTGCCTTGGCGAATCAGGTCGCCAATGGCCGACACCGTGACCTCCAGCGGCGTGTTGTGGTCTTCGCGGTGCAGGTAATAGATATCGAGATAGTCAGTGCCCAGGCGCGTCAGGCTGGCGTCGATGCCGTTGAAGATGTGCTTGCGGCTCAGGCCGCTGCGGTTCGGCACACCGTCCACCGGGCCGAAACCGACCTTGGTCGCCAGTACCCATTCGTGACGGTTACCGGCAATCGCCTCGCCGACGATTTCTTCAGAACGGCCATTGGTGTAGACGTCGGCGGTATCGATGAAATTGATGCCCTGGTCCCAGGCCTTGTCGATGATCCGCAGGGAATCTTCGGTATTGGTCTGCTCACCAAACATCATGGTGCCCAGGGTCAGGGTCGACACCTGCAGGCCCGAATGACCCAGCGTGCGGTAGCTCATGAGGAAATCCTTTTGCCGGTGGGAAAGGCTCAATCAAATACCACAATGGCATAGCGGGGCAAAAGCCCTGTGACAGGCAAGGTCTCTTTATCATGATTTCTGGCGATGCAAAGGGTAACGTTGATCAACCTGTGAGTCTCGACCACCCCGTTTCAAGGAACCCCGTTATGTTCGAACTCGATCACGACCTGGCCCAGGACATCGTCGACCGGGCAATGGCCATCCTGCCGTACAACGTCAACGTCATGGACAGCCAGGGCCTGATCCTCGGCAGTGGCGAGCCGGAGCGGGTCAACACCCGGCATGAAGGCGCGCAACTGGTGTTGGCCAACGGCCGTGTGGTTGAGATCGACGCACAGACCGCGATCCACCTCAAGGGCGTGCAGCCGGGCATCAACCTGCCGCTGATGCTCGACCAGCGCTTGATCGGCGTGCTGGGCATCACCGGCGATCCCGAACAATTGCGTACCTACGCGGAACTGGTGCGCATGACCGCCGAGATGCTGGTGGGCCAGCGCAACCAACAGGCCGAGAAGCAGTGGCGGAGCCAGCGTTGCGATGACCTGCTGGCGTTGCTGCTGAGTGACGGCGGCAACTCGCCGCGCTTGATCGACGAAGCGCAACAGCTTGGGCTTAAACCGCAATTGACGCGGGTGCCTTACCTGTTCGAACTGGGCCAGGAGCAGGGACCGGGGCACTCCGTCGAAGCGCTCAGCGCCTGGCTGACCAGTCGTTACCCGGACAGTTGGTGCGTGAGTTCGGCCAAGTCTTCGTTGCTGTGGTGCCGACCGACGAACCAGGCCGTCGACAACGAGCGGCTGCTGGAAAAACTCGACGGCCTGGGCTGGAACATCCTGCGCATTGCCGTGGGTGGGCAGGCGGATGGGCTGACAGGATTGCGCCGCGGCTATCGTAGGGTCGGCGACTTGCTGGCCTATGGGCGCGAGGTGTTGCCCCAATCCCGTTTGCTGACGCTTACCCGCTATCGGCTGCCGGTATTGCTGTGGCGCCATCGCAACGAAGATGCACTGGACGAACTGCTTGAGCCGTTGCGTAAAGTCATTGCCAGGGACAACAACGGCCAGTTACTGGCGACCTTGCGCAGTTGGTGCGAACACGATGGCCAGAGCCAGGCCTGCGCCGATGCGCTGGGCATCCACCGCAACAGCCTGCGCTACCGGATGGAGCGCATTGCAGAACTCAGTGGCGTTGATCCGTTACGCCTGGACGGCATGCTCGCCCTCTATCTCGGCGTACAGCTGCTCTCCGAAACCGCCCCAACTCCCTGACCAAAACCCGCCCCCCCTGTAGGAGCTGCCGCAGGCTGCGATCTTTTGACTTTGCTTTTCAAGGTCAAGATCAAAAGATCGCAGCCTGCGGCAGCTCCTACATGGAAAGCATAAGATTTGTGGGAATGAACAATAATCCTCGATGCCCGTTGTGCAGCGGCCTGGCGTTATTGTTCGTGCCGGCTGGCAGCATGGATAGCATTGGAACTGGAGAACCCCCATGAAAATCGTCATCGCCCCCGACTCGTTCAAGGACAGCCTCAGCGCTCAAGGCGTGGCCGACGCCATTGCCCTCGGTCTGGCAGAGGTGTGGCCCGATGCGCAATTGATTAAATGCCCGATGGCCGACGGCGGGGAAGGGACGGTCGAGTCGGTGCTTGCCGCGTGTGCTGGCGAGCTGCATCGCACGACGGTTCACGGGCCGCTCGGCGTAGCCGTCGATGCTGCCTGGGGCTGGTTGCCCCACAGCCATACGGCGATCATCGAAATGGCCGAAGCCAGTGGTTTGCAGCTGGTTCCGGTCGACCGCCGCGATGCCTGCATCAGCAGCACTTTCGGCACCGGTGAATTGATTCGCGCTGCCCTCGACGCCGGGGCGCAACGTATCATTCTGGCCATCGGCGGCAGTGCGACCAATGACGCCGGCGCAGGGGCAATGCAAGCCTTGGGCGTGAAGTTGCTCGATGCACAGGGGCAAATCCTCGCACCGGGCGGCTTGGCACTGTCACAGCTGGCCCGCATCGATATGAGTGGCATCGACCCACGCTTGGCCGAGGTGCGCTTCGACATCGCCGCCGACGTGAACAATCCATTGTGCGGTGCTCACGGCGCGTCGGCCATTTTCGGCCCGCAAAAAGGCGCAACGCCTGCGCAGGTCGAACAACTGGATCTTGCCCTCGGGCACTTTGCCGACCACTGCGCAAAAGCCTTGAGCAAAGACGTGCGCGACGAACCGGGCAGCGGCGCAGCAGGCGGCCTGGGGTTTGCCGCCAAGGCGTTCCTGGGGGCGCAGTTCAAGGCCGGGGTGGAAGTGGTCGCCGAGCTGGTGGGGCTGGCCGATGCGGTTGCCGGTGCTGATCTGGTGATCACCGGCGAAGGCCGCTTCGATGCACAGACATTGCGCGGCAAAACACCCTTTGGCGTGGCGCGTATTGCTCGTGAATGCGGTGTTCCGGTCATCGTCATTGCCGGTACGTTGGGCGAGGGCTATCAAGCCTTGTATGCCCATGGTATCGACGCCGCGTTTGCCCTGACGAGCGGGCCGATGACATTGGCGCAAGCCTGCAGCGAAGCGCCACGTCTATTGCGTGAGCGAGCGGGTGATGTAGCGCGGGTCTGGCGGATGGCCGCTCGTGCGGCCTGACGCGCCTGGGGAGTCAGTTTTATTGTCAGGACGATCACCAGGGCACAGGGCATTTTCAGCCCTGGCGACCACTGAGCATGTGAAATCGGCAAAGGAGGAGAGAACCATTTCGATGCCTGTCAGTACGACCGGATGATCGTCGGCAATGATGATTCGCAGCCCTTTGTTCGGTCGGTGCCCATGGGACACTGGCGCATCGTCACAGGCACTGGCGTGGTAGAGGTCAAACGGTCGGGATCGAGGTATGGGGTCCCGGCTCATGAATTGTCTCAACAGGGGTCAATGAGAAGCCGACCGCTGAAGAGACAGGGGGTCAAGGTGACTGGATCAGACCTTGTTGCAGTGCCATCACCATGGCGATCCAGCGCGATCTCACGCCGAATTTCCGGCGAATATTGCAAAAGTGATAATTCACACCTGCTTCAGTGCATTGAACGATTTGCGCGATTTCCCAGGACGATTTGCCCAGAGCTGTCCACTTCAAGCACTCCTGTTCCCGAGCCGTCAGCTTGATCGCTTTCGGTTGAGGGCTCTCCTGTGATTGGAAATTGGCCTGTGTGGGCGTTGATCGAACTGATCCGATATTGGCACGGTACATAGTTGAATCTCCCATTCATCATCTTTGACGGCGTGGGCGCGGCGGAATCTTCCTACATCTTGATGGCATGGTTCGCGCGGCCGTCCTTCAGGCACCTGATTCAGGGCTGGAGGCTCGACTTCCTTATAGCGCGAATCACTCCACTTGGAACCTGTCACAAATTACAGGTGCTGGACCTTAATCCGACTGCGCCGAGTTGGCTGTCAGTAAAAGAACCCAGCCATGTAGGAGGATTTGCTGAATTTCTGTTGCCTAACCCGTTCGTCGATTTCATCGAGGTAGTGGCGCGTGGCGCGATTTGAGATAGGGTTGACTCAGGAACTCGCGCGATTGGAGAACTACATGCGCTATTCAGGCTTGACCCAACGCATCGCCGGAGATGGCGCTGCGGCCTGGCAGATTCACGACCGCGCACTGCAAATGCGCGAACAAGGCGTCGACGTACTGCTGCTATCGGTCGGCGACCCGGATTTCGATACACCCAGCCCCATCGTCCAGGCCGCCATCAACAGTTTGCTGGCGGGCGACACTCATTACTCGCAGGTGCGCGGAAGTCGGGGTTTGCGCGACAGCATTGCCCGCCGTCATCGGCGTCGAAGTGGTCAAGTGGTGGATGCCGATCACGTGATCGTGATGCCCGGTGCGCAATGTGCGGTTTATTCGGTCGCGCAATGCCTGCTCGATCCGGGGGACGAAGTGATCGTTGCCGAGCCGATGTACGTAACGTATGAAGGCGTATTCGGCGCGTGCGGGGCCACTGTGGTGCCGGTGGCGGTGCGTCCGGAGAACGGCTTTCGGGTCGATCCGGCGGATGTGGCGGCCCGCATCACACCCAAGACCCGCGCGCTGTTGCTCAACAGTCCGAACAACCCCTCCGGCGCCAGTTTGTCGCTGATGATCTGGCAGGAGCTGGCCTTGCTGTGTGTGCGTCACGATCTTTGGTTGATCAGCGATGAGGTCTACGGCGATCTGCTGTACGAAGGCGAACACATCAGCCCGGCCAGCTTGCCGGGCATGGCCGAGCGCACCGCGACCATCGACAGCCTGTCCAAATCCCACGCCATGAGCGGTTGGCGAGTGGGTTGGGTGATCGGACCGAAAACCTTGAACGACCACCTGGAACATCTCTCGTTGAGCATGCTGTTTGGCATTCCGGAGTTCGTTCAGAAGGCGGCGCAACTGGCGCTGGATGAAGACCTGCCGGAGGTGGCGCTGATGCGTGAAGAATATCGCCAGCGCCGCGACCTGGTGTGTACGCGCCTGAACCAATGCCCGGGTATCAGGGCCATTCGCCCGGATGGTGGGATGTTCGTGATGGCCGACGTGCGCCAGACCGGGTTGTCCGCCCAGCATTTCGCCGAGCGGCTGCTGGAGGGGTATGGCGTGTCGGTACTGGCAGGTGAGGCGTTCGGGCCGAGTGCGGCGGGGCATATCCGCATTGGGCTGGTGGTGGACCGGCGCAAACTGGCGGATGCCTGTCAGCGAATTGGGCAGTGCGCCATGGACCTTCTGGAGGCGCGGCGGGCCTGACAGTTTTTTGTTGTTCGGACCGGCCCCTTCGCGGGCAAGCCCGCTCCCACAGGGTCTGATGTGGACACGGATTTTGTGATCACCACCGACACTGTGGGAGCGGGCTTGCCTGAGAAGACGGCCTGACGGACAACTAATTCCTCAAGCCTTCCACGCCCGCACATTCACCAGATTAGCCGGCCGTTCACCCGCCAACGCCGCCAACAGATTTTCCACCGCACACCGCGCCATTGCCTCCCGTGTCTCATGGGTCGCCGAGCCCATGTGTGGCGTTGCCACCACGTTGTCCATCTGCAACAGCGGCGAGTCCAGGTCCAGCGGCTCACGCTCGAACACATCCAGCCCCGCTGCGCGAATCTGCCCCGCACGCAGTGCCTCGGTCAACGCCGCTTCATCCACCACTTTGCCTCGGGAGATATTGATGAAGATGCTTTGCGGGCGCATCAGGGCAAATTCTTCGGTGCCGATCAGCCGCTCGGTTTGCGCGGTCAACGGCAAGGTCAGGCAGATGAAATCCGCCTGCTGCAACAGCTCGCCCAGGCTGCGGTACTGCGCATTGAAACGCTGCTCGACTGCAGGTTTTGGCGAATGGCTGTGGTAGATGACCGGCATGCCGAAACCGAAGTGTCCGCGCTGGGCCAGTGCCTCGCCGATACGGCCCATGCCAATGATGCCCAGGGTTTTGCCATGCACGTCGCTGCCGAAATGTGCGGGGCCGAGGTTACGCTGCCAACGGCCTTCGCGAACCATATTGGCCAGTTCCACCACGCGTCGAGCGGTGGCTAGAATCAACGCAAAACCGGTATCGGCGGTGGTTTCGGTGAGCACGTCCGGTGTATTGCTGAGCAGGATGCGGCGCTCGGTCAGGTAGTCGATGTCGTAGTTGTCGACGCCCACCGAGACGCTGGCGATGGCTTCAAGGTCGGGCGCCAGGTCGAGCAGTTCGGCATCCAGCTTCAGACTGGCACCGAGCAGGCCGTGAGCGCGGGGCAGGGCATCGCGCAATCGGGCCAGGCCATCGGCGTCGAGGTTTTCGATCAGCGTCACTTCGGCCTGCTCGTGCAAGCGAGCCATCAGCAGCGGCGAGAGTTTCTTGTACAGAACAACCTGCTTTTTCATTGTCGTCATCCAATTCAGGAATGTGCAGCGGTGCGGGTTAATGCGACCGTGGGCCGTTCCCGGTCACTGGCGCCGGGCTTGAGGCAAATCGTCAGCACCACCGAGAGCATCAGCGCGCCGCTCATCAACAGGTAGGACGCGCCGGGCGAGCCGGTGGAGCTGTTCAGGTAACCGACCAGGTAGGAGCCGCCAAACGAACCGAGGGCGCCCATGCTGTTGATCAGCGCCATCGCGCCGCCGGCGACGTTGGCTGGGAGGATCTCCGGGATGATCGCGAAGAACGGTCCGTAAGGTGCGTACATGCAGGCACCGGCAATCACCAGCAACGTGTAGGACCACCAGAAATGTTCGGCGCCCAAGGCGTAGGAGCCATAGAAAGCGAATGAGGCGATCAGCAGCGGCGGCCAGACGAAGCGCTTGCGTTTTTGCAGTTTGTCCGAGCCCCAGGACACCAGCAGCATGCCGATCACCGCCGCCAGGTAAGGCAACGCCGACAGCCAGCCGGCTTGCACCATGTCCATCTGTGCACCGGCCTTGAGGATTGAAGGCAGCCACAGCACGAAGCCGTAGACGCCGATGCTCCAGCAGAAAAACTGCAGGGCCAGGAGGATGACTTTCGGCGAGCGGAAGGCTTCGGCGTAGTTCTTCACTGCCTTGATGCCGACTTGCTCGGCGGCCAGGGCGCTTTCCAGGTCCTGCTTTTCCTGGTCGTTGAGCCACTTGGCCTGGGACGGACGATCATCGGCCAGACGCCACCAGATGAAGGCCCAGAACACTGCTGGCAGACCTTCGACGATGAACATCCAGCGCCAGCTGTAATGCTGCACCAGATAACCCGAGACCACCGACATCCACAGCATGGTCACCGGGTTGCCGAGGATCAGGAAAGTGTTGGCCCGCGAGCGTTCGGCGCGGGTGAACCAATGGCACAGATAGATCAGCATGGCCGGCATCACTGCGGCCTCGACCACCCCAAGCATGAAGCGGATGACGATCAGCCAGTAGGCGTTGGAGACGATACCGGTCAAGGTTGCCAGACTGCCCCAGAGGATAAGGCTGACGAAAATCAGCTTCTTCACGCTGTGTTTCTGCGCATAGATCGCCCCCGGCACCTGGAAGAAAAAGTAGCCGAGGAAGAACAGCGCGCCGAGCATCGACGACAGGCCCGGAGTGATCATCAGGTCGGCCGCCATGCCCGAGGCGGCGGCGAAGCCGTAGTTGGCGCGGTCCAGATACGCCAGGCTGTAGGTGATAAAGACGATGGGCATGATGTACCACCAGCGGCGGGTGGCGAGGGTTGCGGTTTTCATGGGTGGTGCTCCTGAGCTTGTTGTTTTTGTCGCAGCAGGTAACGGTGATCGTTCCCACGGTCCGCGTGGGAATGCCTCTAGGGACGCTCCGCGTCCCCTGTGACGCAGAGCGTCACGGGCTGCATTCCCACGCAGGAGCGTAGGAACGAGCGGCGAAAGGGGGAGGCAGTTCGGCTCGGGTTGGTAACCCCTCCATATCCCCCCGGCTCTGCACCGCGCGGCTGCCAATCCAGTTGGCCCGCTGCACGGCGTCGGCAAAGCTGTGGTTCTCGAGCAGAGCACTGATCATGCCCACGGCAAATCCATCACCGGCACCCACCGTATCGATCACTGTTTGCACCGGCACGCCAGCGACAAACCCCTGATCCTGTTGAGTGCGGTAGTAAGCGCCATGCGGGCCGAGTTTGATCGCCACCGCCTCGGCGCCCTGATCGAGGTAGAACGCGGCGATGTCGGCCGGATCGTCAAAACCGGTGAGCAAGCGCCCCTCGCTGAGCCCTGGCAACACCCAATGGGCAAGCGCGGCGAGGCGGTTGATCTCGCTGATCATCTGTTGCTCGCTGGCCCACAGGCTGGGGCGCAGGTTCGGATCGAACGATACGCTGCGGCCGGCCTCGCGCATGCGCGTCATCAATTCGAACGACATTTGCCGGGCGGTTTCCGACAGCGCTGGCGGGATGCCAGTGGCGTGCAGGTGTCGGGCATTGAGCAATTGGGGCACGATCGAGTGTGGTGACAGGTGACTGGCCGCCGAACCGCGGCGGAAATACTCGACGGCGGGGTCGCTGCCATCCTCGGTGCGCGACTTGAGTTGGAAACCGGTGGGGTGAGCGGTGTCGATGTCGACATGGCGGCAGTCCACGCCTTCCTTCTCCAGTGTATCGATCACGAAGCGGCCCAGTGAATCGGCACCGACCCGGCTCAGCCATGCGACCTTGAAGCCCAGGCGCGACAGGCCGATGGCGACGTTGCTGTCCGCGCCGGCGATGCGTTTGTGGAACTGGCCGACGCTGGCCAGATCACCGGCCTGCTCGGCGACGAACATCGCCATGGTTTCGCCGAACGACAGGATATCGATCTCAGACATGTGCATTCTCCCGCTGCGGCTGGCCCAGATGGGCGAGAGCGGCGACGTGTTCGCGGGTCAACTGCACCAGGTCATCGCCTTGCAACGGGTATTCCGCCGCGCGCATGACACCTTGGGCCATGTGCCGCAGCAGGTGTTCCCACTGTTGCAGGTCGCTGGCGGCGGGCGGTATGGCGACCAGCTTGCCGTCGGTGCGACGGGTCACCGCTTTGCAGTGCACATAGTCCACATGGCGCCCGAGCAATCGCGCAGCGCTCGCTGGCGACTGGTCCTGCCAGTGCCAATTGCCGATATCGAAGGTCATCCTGATTGGCAGGCTGTGCTGCTCGACTTGCGCGAAAAAGCGCTGGAAGGGCTCGATGCGACCGCCGTGCAGGGTCTGGTCGTTTTCCACCAGCAACTGCACGGCATTCTCGCGCAGTAGCCGGGCGAGGGTTTGCAGATCGCTGTTGTCGGTGAAATAGCCCAGCGACACTTTTAGCCATTTGGCGCCAAAAGCCTGGGCCCGTTGCAGGGCGGCAATCAGTTCAGGGTTGGGTTTGGATTGACCCGCCAGCCACAGCTCAATCGGCGAGGAATACACGCTCTCCAGACCCTCGGCTTGAGAGGCAATGGCCAGTTGAGCGGGGTCCTCGTTGGTCAGTAGCTCTTCGCGCCACTCAATTCGCGAGGCTCCGGCAGCGGCCAGTATTTCGATAAAACTGCCCTGGCCACGTTGGCGCACAAGATCGGCACCGTAGCTGGAGAGGCTGATGGAAACGGCGGGTGTATTCATTGTTTTTCTACCTCTGAAACCGGTTTCATTTTTGTTCAAAAAATATCGATCTTTAGGGCGCCATCTCGAGCAGGCCCGCTCCAACAGGGTTTTGTGTTGTACAAAAATTGCGCGTACACCGGGTTCCCTGTGGGAGCGAGCCTGCTCGCGATGAGGCCGGAACAATCACCGAAGATCTCCAAGTGTCGATCCCCGCACAATCAATCTCGCCGAAAAATCCAAGGTCCGCACCGCACCATCATCCCCCCGCAAACGCTTGAGCAAACACTCAAACGCACTGGCGCCAATTTCGGTGGTCGGTTGGGCGAGGGCGGTGATGCCGCTACCCACCAGCGGGTACCAATCCAGGTCATCGAGGGCGATCAGGCCGACATCCGCGAACAGGTGGCAGTTGAGTTCGCGCAATGAATGGGTGCTGGCCAACGCCGCAATCCCATTCGCGCAAAACAGCGCTTTGGGACCGGGCCCTGGCGTGTCGAGAAAGGTTTTCAGATTGGCAGTCAGCTCGCTGCCGGTCTCAGTGATGGCCCCGCGAAGCGCGGGCCGCTGCTCGATCATCGCCTTGAAGCTGCTGACACGTTCGATCCGCGAGCTGGTGCCGTCAAAGGGTTCGGTCACCAGCAGCACGTCGCGGTAACCGCGTTCTTCAAGATGGGTAAGGGCCATGTCGACGGCTGCCGGGTTGTCCAGCCCTACCATGTCACTCTCGAGGTGCTCCACCTTGCGATCCACCAATACCAACGGCATTTCCCGATGCAGTTCGTGCAATTCGTCACGGTGATGGCCGAGGGTGTTCACGATCAGGCCTTCGATGTTGTACGAACGCAGCAGCGCCAGGTGCTGGCGTTCCTGCTCGTCGTCACGGTCGGTGTTGCACACCACCAGGCTGTAGCCGTGCTGACGGCAGGCGGTTTCTACCCCGTGCATCACGGCAATCGAATAAGGGTTGCGGATGTCGGCCACCAACATGCCGATCAGGCGCGTGCGGCCGCGCTTAAGACCGCGGGCCATCTGGTTCGGGCGGTAGCCCAGTTCGGCAATGGCCTGCTCGATGCGCTCGGCAATGGCATCGGAGAGCAGGGCGCGATCCTCGCCGATGAAGCGCGACACGCTGGCTTTGGACACCTTGGCGTGTTCGGCGACATCAAGCATGGTCACGCGGCTGCGCTGGGCGGCGGAGAAATCGTTCACGGTCTGAAAACCTTGTTATTGGATTTATTGGGTTTGGCGCATAGCGCTGAAACCGGTTTCAGGAAACACCAAAAACCAATCGTTCGTCAAGGGTCGGGATGATCATCAAGTGAAGAATGTCGACGGATGGAGGTCAGGCCAATGCACTCAACCGGGCCGAGCCCAGCGATAAAGGAGGTCGAGCCCGTTATGTGGGATCATCTGCGTCTGTCAGGCGGGTTGCCGACGTATGAAACGCCAGCGCGGAGAGATCGCCCTGGTTAGCGAGATAACGACGGAGTAAGGCAACGTCAGCCAAACAACCCGGCGGCGATATTGACCGAAAACCCCAATATCGCCGTGTTGAACAAAAAGCCTATCAACGACTGCGCCAGGACAATCTTACGCATCTCCCGGGTGGCCACGCCGACATCCGAAGTCTGCACTGCCACGCCGATGGTGAACGAGAAATACAGGAAGTCCCAATAGTTGGGTGTGGTCAAGCCTTCGGCAAAACGCAGTGCAGGTTCTTTGCCATTCCAGGTGTAATACAGCCGCGCATAGTGCACGCTGAAAATCACCCCGATCAGCAACCATGAACCGATGACAGTCAATGCGGTGAAGCTGTAGTGCAGCAGCTTGCGGGAGGTTTCCAGGTCTTTGCTGCCGGCCAGTTCGAAGGCGATGGTCGCCAGGCTGGCAATCGCTGCGATGCACACCACGAATAGCACCAGCCCGGCGTTTTCGTCTTCGATATCGGCGATGCGTTTCACATCGGTCGCCTTGGAGCGCACGATGAGCCAGAACATCAGCAGCAGATAGGTCCAGACCCCGACGTTCCAGCCGATAAGAATTTTGCTGATGATCGAGTCGGCCGGAACCAGGATGCCAGCCGCGATGCCGAAGGTGACGGCGGCGGACAGGCGAGGGTGGGTGTGAGTGAGGTAGGGCATGGAGGCTCACTGTGGCAGGGCGTCAGTGCACCATAGCGCAGGAAATTTGTAGGAGCGAGCATGCTCCTACAGGGGTGGTGTTGGTTATAGGTTTTTATGGCGCTTGCGCACCCGTTTCATCACCACCACAAAAAACACCGGCACGAAGATCACGGCCAGGGTCGCGGTGATCATTCCGCCGATTACCCCGGTGCCGATGGCTTGCTGGCTGGCTGAACTGGCGCCGGTCGCGATCGCCAACGGCACCACGCCGAGGATGAACGCCAGCGAGGTCATGACGATAGGCCGCAGGCGCAAGCGTGCGGCTTGCAGGGTGGCGTCGATCAAGTCGTGGCCTTCGTCGTACAGGCTCTTGGCGAATTCGATGATCAGGATCGCGTTTTTTGCCGACAGGCCGATGATGGTGATCAGGCCGACCTTGAAGAACACATCGTTGGGCATGCCGCGCAGTGTCACCGCGAGCACTGCGCCGAGTACACCCAGTGGCACCACCAGCAAAACTGAGGTCGGGATCGACCAGCTCTCGTACAACGCCGCCAGGCACAGGAACACGATCAACAGCGACAAACCGAGCAGGATCGGCGCCTGGCTGCCGGACAAACGTTCTTGCAACGACAGCCCGGTCCACTCCTGGCCCAATCCGGCCGGACCTTGCGCCACCAGCCGTTCGATTTCCGCCATGGCCTGGCCGGTGCTGTGGCCGGGTGTCGGCTCGCCGGAGATGCTGATCGCCGGATAACCGTTGTAACGGGTCAGTTGCGCCGGGCCCTGGGTCCATTCGGCCTGGGTGAAGGCCGATAGAGGCACCATTTTTCCGTTGTTGTTGCGTACGTGAATCTTCAGCAGATCGGCGACCTGGCTGCGTTGATCGCCTTCAGACTGGACCACCACCCGTTGCATCCGCCCCTGGTTGGGAAAGTCATTGATGTACGTCGAACCGATCGCGGTGGAGAGCACGCTGCCGATGTCGGCAAACGACACGCCCAAAGCGTTGGCCTGCTGACGGTCGACGACCAACCGCACTTGCGGCGCTTCGGCCAGGGCGCTTTCGCGCACGTTCATCAGTACCGGGCTCTTTTCAGCCGCCGCGAGCAATTCACTGCGCGCCTGCATCAGCGTGGCATGGCCGAGGCCGCCGCGATCCTGTAAGCGAAATTCGAAACCACTGGACGTGCCCAGGCCATCGACGGGTGGCGGCAGTACCGAAAACGCCATGGCATCCTTGATCTGGCTGAGGGCAGCGTTGGCCCGGTCGGCAATGGCAGCGGCCGAGTCCTTGACGCCTCTTTCGGACCAATCCTTCAACGTACTGAACGCCAGCGCCGCGTTCTGGCCACTGCCGGAGAAGCTGAAACCGAGAATGACCACGCTGTCGCTGATGCCCGGTTCGCCGGCATTGTGCGCTTCGATCTGCTCGACCACCTGCACCGTACGGTGCTTGCTCGCGCCGGGTGGCAATTGAATGTCGGTGATGGTGTAGCCCTGGTCTTCCACCGGCAGGAACGAGGAGGGCAGGCGCATGAAACACACACCCAGGGCCACCAGCAGCACCGCGTAGATCAACAGGTAACGCCCGGTGCGCTGCAATGCATAGGCAACCCAGCCCTGATAACGCTCGGTAAGTCGCTCGAAGCGGCGGTTGAACCCGCCAAAGAATCCGGTCTTCTCGTGGTGTACGCCTTGGGCAATCGGTTTGAGCAAGGTCGCGCACAGCGCGGGGGTCAAGGTCAGGGCGAGGAAGGCCGAGAACAGGATCGAGGTGGCCATCGACAGCGAGAACTGTTGGTAGATCACCCCGACCGAACCCGGCATGAAGGCCATCGGAATGAACACCGCCACCAGCACCAGGGTGATGCCGATGATCGCCCCGGTGATCTGCTTCATCGCCTTGCGGGTCGCCTCCCTGGGCGACAGGCCTTCGCTGGCCATGATCCGCTCGACGTTCTCCACCACGACGATCGCGTCATCCACCAGGATACCGATGGCCAGCACCATGCCGAACATGGTCAGCACGTTGATGGAAAACCCCAGGGCCAACATGGTCGCGAAGGTGCCCATCAGCGCCACCGGCACCACCAGCGTGGGTATCAGGGTGTAGCGGATGTTCTGCAGGAACAGGAACATCACCGCGAACACCAGCAACATCGCCTCGCCGAGGGTGTAGACCACCTTGGTGATCGAGACCTTGACGAAAGGCGAGGTGTCGTAAGGAATCGTGTACTGGACGCCCGCGGGGAAGTAGCGCGACAGTTCGTCCATCTTGGCCCTCACCAGGGTCGCGGTGTTCAGGGCATTGGCCCCCGGTGACAACTGGACGCCGACGGCAGTCGACGGCTTGCCGTTCAGGCGCGTGGAAAACTGGTAGTCCTGACTGCCGATCTCGACCCGCGCGACATCGCCGATGCGCACCGTGGAACCATCAGGGTTGGCCTTGAGCACGATGGCGGCGAACTCTTCAGGGCTCGACAGCTGGCCTTTGACCAGGATGGTCGCGGTGATTTCCTGAGTCGTGCGGCTCGGCAAATCGCCAATGCTGCCGGCTGAGACCTGAGCGTTTTGCGCGACGATGGCGGCGTTGACATCCGCCGGGGTCAGGTTGAAACCGATCAACTTGCGCGGGTCAATCCAGATGCGCATGGCGCGCTCGGCGCCATACAGCTGCGCCTTGCCGACGCCGTCGAGGCGCTTGATCTCGTTCATCACGTTGCGCGCCAGGTAGTCGCTGAGCGCCACGTCGTCCAGCTTGCCGTCGCTTGAGGTGAGGGCGATCAACAGCAGGAAGCCGGCGGACACTTTTTCCACCTGCAAGCCTTGCTGGTTCACCGCCTGCGGCAGACGCGACTCCACCACCTTGAGGCGGTTCTGCACGTCGACCTGGGCCATTTCCGGATCGGTGCCCGGCTGGAAAGTGGCCTTGATCGTGGCGCTGCCCAGGCTGCTCTGCGATTCGAAGTACAACAGATGGTCGGCGCCGTTGAGTTCTTCCTCGATCAGGCTGACCACGCTTTCGTCCACGGTCTGCGCTGACGCACCGGGGTACACGGCATAGATTTCGATTTGCGGCGGTGCGACGTTGGGGTATTGCGCCACCGGCAACTGCGTAATGGCCAGGGCACCGGCCAACAGGATGAACAGCGCGACCACCCAGGCGAACACCGGGCGATCGATAAAGAACTGCGGCATAAACAAGCGTCCTGCTTACTGGCCAGAAACCTGGGCAAGTGGAAGAGGGGTGTCGTCGACCTGCACTTTTTCGCCGGGGCGGGCGTGTTGCAGGCCTTCGATGACGATGCGGTCGCCGGGTTTCAACCCGCCCGTGACGACCCAACGGTCGTTCTGCACCGGCCCCAGTTCGACCGGCTGTTGGCTGACGCGCTGCTCTGCGTCGAGCAGCAATACCTGGGCGATGCCGGCGCTGTCACGCTGGATGGCCCGTTGCGGCACGCTGATGCCTTGCTGGTTGACGGCTTGCTCCAGGCGCACGCGCACGAAGCTGCCAGGCAGCAGGTCGAGGTCCGGGTTGGGGAATTCGCTGCGCAGGATGACCTGGCCGGTGCCCGGGTCGACGGTGATGTCGGTGAAAAGCAGCTTGCCGGGCAACGGGTAGAGGCTCCCGTCGTCCTGGATCAGGGTGGCCTTGGCCTGGCCTTGGCCCACTTCCTTCAATTGGCCGGACCGGAACGCCCGGCGCAGGTCGTTGAGTTCGCGAGTTGATTGGGTCAGGTCGGCGTGGATCGGATCGAGTTGCTGGATCAGCGCCAAAGGCGTGGTCTCGTTTTGCCCGACCAGTGCGCCTTCGGTGACCAGCGCGCGACCGATACGTCCGGAAATCGGCGCGGTGACCGTGGCGTAGCCAAGGTTCAGCCGGGCGCGTTCAACCGCCGCCTTGCTGGCGGCTACGTCGGCGGCGGTTTGCCGGGCGTTGGCCCGGGCGTTGTCGTAGTCCTGGCCGCTGATGGCCTTGTCGTCAATCAACTGGGCGTACCGCTGCTCTTGCAGTTTCGCCTGGAACGCGTTGGCCTCGGCCTTGCGCAATACTGCCTCGGCGCTATCGAGATCTGCCTTGAACGGCGCCGGATCGATCCGGAACAGCACCTCGCCCTTTTTCACGTCACTGCCCTCGCGAAAGGCCCGTTGCAGTACCACGCCGGCGACGCGGGCGCGCACCTCGGCCATGCGCGGCGCGGCAATGCGCCCGGTCAATTCGCTGCTGATCGACAGCGCTCGGGTTTCGACGGTTTCGATGCGAACGCTGGCCAATGGCGGCTGTTCTTCGGCGATCGAAGACTTGTCGCACGCGCTCAGCGTCAACGCCAGTGCGATCAGGCTGAGCCCGGCAAGCAGTTTCTTTGACATGGATGACCCCAATAGTGACCCCCAGCATCCTACTGGGCGACGGCGATGGTAACGGTGAAGCTTTGTTGGTGCTGTGTGAAATTGTGTAAGGGTTTTGCTCAGGTGTGTGTGAGGGCGTATATCCTTCAGGCCATGAATTTTATTGCGCCTGTCAGATCGTCTTCGCGAGCAGGCTCGCTCCCACAGTTGAAATGCATTTCCTGTGGGAGCGAGCCTGCTCGCGAAAGCGGCCTGACCGGCACCACAGCATTTCTGGAAACACCCATGCCCAACATCCTCCTGGTCGAAGACGACACCGCACTCGCCGAGCTGATCGCCAGCTACCTGGAACGCAACGGTTACTCCGTCAACGTAATCGGTCGAGGCGATCAGGTGCGCGAACGCGCACGGCTCACACCGCCGGACCTGGTGATCCTCGACTTGATGCTGCCCGGTCTCGATGGCTTGCAAGTCTGCCGTTTGCTGCGCGCCGATTCAGCAAGCTTGCCGATCCTCATGCTCACCGCCCGCGACGACAGCCACGATCAGGTACTGGGCCTGGAAATGGGCGCCGACGACTACGTCACCAAACCCTGCGAACCCCGGGTGCTGCTGGCCCGGGTGCGCACCTTGCTACGGCGCAGCAGCCTTGCCGAGCCATTGGCGGCCAATGACCGGATCCTCATGGGCAACCTGTGCATCGATCTGTCCGAGCGCACGGTGACCTGGCGCGGGCAACCGGTGGAAATGTCCAGCGGCGAGTACAACTTGCTGGTGGTGCTGGCCCGACATGCTGGCGAAGTGTTGAGCCGCGACCAGATCCTGCAACGCCTGCGTGGCATCGAGTTCAACGGCACCGACCGCTCGGTGGACGTGGCCATCTCCAAGCTGCGGCGCAAGTTCGACGACAATGCCGGCGAGGCTCGCAAGATCAAGACCGTGTGGGGCAAGGGTTACCTGTTCAGTCGATCCGAGTGGGAATGCTGAGACGATGTTCAGAATCCTCTTTCGCCTGTACCTGGTGACCATCGTTTCGTTCAGCACCGCGATCTACCTGGTGCCGGACCTGGTGATCAAGGTCTTCCACGAGCGCTTCATCACCTACAACCTGGACTACTCGCGTGGTTTGCAAACCCTCATGGTCAGGCAGTTCAAGGCCGTCCCGAGCGAACAATGGCCAGCCTTGGCCGCGCAAATGGACAAGGAATTTGAACCGCTGCATATCGTGCTCAGCGCCATTGACGATGCCAGCTTGTCGAGCGAAGAACAGCAGCGTTTGCAGCGCGGCGAAAACGTCGTGCGCGTTGGCGACTGGGGCTGGCGCACCCTGGCGGTGGCACCGCTGAACGAGCGCACCGTGGTGCAAATGGTCGTGCCGCCAGACCCGATGGACGTCAGCCTGTTGTACTGGAGCATCAACGTGCTGATCGGCGCGACCATGCTCGCCTGTCTGTTGCTGTGGCTGCGCCCGCACTGGCGTGACCTGGAACGGCTCAAGGGCGCGGCGGAACGCTTCGGCAAGGGGCACTTGAGCGAGCGTACGCAGATTGCCGCCAGTTCCAACATCGGCAGTCTTGCCAACGTTTTCGACACGATGGCTGGCGACATCGAAAACCTGCTGAATCAGCAGCGGGACCTGCTCAACGCCGTATCCCACGAGTTGCGCACGCCATTGACCCGCCTGGATTTTGGCCTGGCCCTGGCCCTTTCCGATGATTTGCCCGCCACCAGCCGCGAGCGCTTGCAGGGGTTGGTCAATCACATCCGTGAGCTCGACGAACTGGTGCTGGAATTGCTGTCGTACAGCCGCCTGCAAAACCCTGCGCGTTTACCGGAGCCTATCGAAGTGTCGCTGGATGAATTCATCGACAGCATCCTGGGCAGCGTCGACGAAGAACAATCGCCGGATATCGTCATCGACGTGTTGCTGCACGGCCAGCTCGAACGCTTTAGCCTCGACCCACGCCTGACCGCCCGCGCCCTGCAAAACCTGTTGCGCAACGCCATGCGCTACTGCGAAAGGCGCATTCAGGTAGGCGTACAGGTGTGCCCCAAAGGCTGTGAGATCTGGGTGGACGACGACGGGATCGGTATCCCGGATGACGAGCGCGAGCGGATATTCGAACCGTTCTATCGACTCGATCGCAGCCGGGATCGGGCCACCGGCGGGTTTGGCCTGGGGCTGGCAATCAGCCGTCGGGCATTGGAAGCCCAGGGTGGAACGTTGACGGTGCAAGCGTCGCCGTTGGGTGGGGCACGGTTTCGGCTGTGGTTGCCGACAGCGCCCTGATCCATCATCACCCGGTAGGAGCTGCCGCAGGCTGCGATCTTTTGATCTTGCTTCTTCCAATATCAAGATCAAAAGATCGCAGCCTGCGGCAGCTCCTACAAGGCTCAGGCGCGGATCCGAGTGCGTAATTGCGTGGCCATCTCCTCAAGATCCACCGGCGAATTACGCCCGATCAGCATCCACGCGTGCTCCATATCCGACCAATACACGATGTTCATCCCGTGCCGTCGCTCTTTGGCAAAATGCCGGCTGCCACTGTTGGAGCGCGTGACGCACAGCGCCATCGGCCCATGGACCGGGTCGAGGTAGGTGATCTGGGCGATAGCCACGCCGTCGTATTCAAGGATTTGCGCGCGCTTGAATTGGGCGCGTGGCAACGCCAGTTTTGCCGGCAGCAGATTAAGGCCCAATCGTGCGTCGATGGTGCGTAGCTGCGCCAGTTGTGTCGCTTCGTCACTGGGCAAATGGTCGAGGGTTTCCGGTACGTAGAGCACCATGTAGTCGGCGACCAGCCCGCGCCAGTTGTGGGTCTGCTGGCTGGTTTGCCAACCGAGGAACAAACGATCCGCCAGCACACCGCCCGCCAGCAATCCGGCGGCGGCCGCGAGGAACCAGCGCCGACTCAGTGCAGGGCGTGTCGGGACGGGCAGGGTATCGAGCATGGCTTGGAGGCGCTCGACCGGGGCTTGTCGAGTCACTTCGTCGTAAGCTGACTTGAACGGCATGCTGCTGCGGTCTAGCCATTGCAGGCGCAGGCCGAGCATCGGGTCTTCGGCGAGGGCGGCATCGATGCGGCTGCGTTGTTCGGCATCGAGCTGGTTGTCCAGGTAGGCCACCAGTTGCTCATCCGACAGTTTCGCGTTCATCGACGTTCTCCGGTGGAAGGGTTCGGCACCGTGTGCAGGGGCGGATACTCGGCGAGTTTCAGCCGGGCGGCGGCCAGTCGGCTCATCACGGTGCCGATGGGGACTTGCAGGACATCGGCCACCTCGCGGTAGGACAAGCCTTCGACGTAGGCCAGAAACACCGTTTCGCGCTGGGCCTCGGGCAACGCCTCTACGCGCCGGATCACCTGCGCGGCGCGAACATGGGTATGTGCCGCTTGTTCGCCATCGAACGACAGGGCTTGATCGGCATCCACCACGCCCTGGCCCTGGTGCACTCGGCGGGCTCGCACTTCATTGACCCAGATCGAATGCAGAATGCTCATCAGCCAACGGTCCATGCGCGTGCCCGATTCAAATTGCCCGCCGCGTTCGAGCGCCCGCACGCAGGTGGCCTGCACGAGGTCCTCGGCGACATGCCGTTGTCGGGACAACAGCAAGCCGTAACGCCACAGACGCGCCAGGTGCTGTCCCAGTTCTGCCCTAATGTCCTGATCGCTGGCGATAGCGACCTCCCTCCAATCGGGTTGTCAGGTTTTCGATGACGCGTTGATGGCTTCGGCGAGGTCCTGGTATTGCTCGCAGGTGGTGTTGCCGCAGATCGATTTGATCTGCTGCAACTGTTCCCGGGCGAGGTCCAGCCGGCCCTTGATCATATAGGCTTCGCCAAGGTACTCGCGAACCAGCGCATATTGCGGATCAAGCTTGACCGACTGCAGGTAATAACCGATGCCTTCATCGGTACGTCCCAGTTTACGCGTGGCGTAGCCCCGATAGTTCAAGGCTTTGGCAGTGTTGGGTTGCTTGAGCGTATCGAGCAGGGCCAAGGCTTCTTCGTAACGCCCGTCCTTGGCCAGCTGATAGGCGTAGTCGGTGCGGTCGGCGTCCGGCAAGAGCATGCTGGTTTGCTTGACGCACCTTTGTGCCTTGCTGTCGAACACCTGCCCTCGAGGGCACTGCGGTTTGGCAGGGGTATCTTCCTCGCCGTTGGCCCATGCCAGGGAACTGGACAGTGCGACGGCAAGCACCAGCGGTGCAGTAACAATCGAGAGACGGCGATTCATGGGCAATGCTCCGAACGGGCCGAAAACGTTGAGAAGGGCTGATGACCCTTCATGCGAAACATAAACACTTCTGCCTGAACATTTATTCGTTTTTTTTGGCGATTTTTTGCAACAAAAGCCCCAGGTTACCGGGCGCTGTCAACTCAGTAGACGCATCGGTTTTCCCGCCGCCCAAGCCTGGATGTCCTCGATCATCTGCGCAAAGAATAGATGGTAATTTTGCTGGCTGACGTACCCGACGTGGGGCGTTGCCAGCACGTTGTCCAGGGTTCTGAACGGATGATGCGCGGGCAGGGGCTCTTGCTCGAACACGTCCAGCGCCGCGCCACCCAGGCGTTGTTTCTGCAGGGCCTTGATCAGCGCCGCTTCATCGACAATCGGCCCGCGCGCGGTGTTGACCAGTAGCGCCGTGGGCTTCATCCATGCCAACGCCTGCGCGTCCACCATGCCACGGCTGCGCTCACTGAGCACCAGGTGCACCGACAACACGTCGGCCTGCTCGAACAATTGCTGCTTGCTGACGTAGGTTACGTCGAACTCGGCGGCGCGTTCGGCGTTGAGGTTTTCACTCCAGGCGATGACCCGCATGCCGAACGCCTGGCCGAAGCGGGCGACCCGTTGGCCAATGCTGCCCAGGCCCAGGATCGCCAGGGTCTTGCCATGCAGGTCGCCACCGAGGCCTTGCTGCCACTTTCCGGCGCGCAAGGCGTTGGCTTCGACCACCAGGTTGCGGGTTGCGGCCATGATCAGTGCCCAGGTCAGCTCCGGCGCGGCATGTTTATAGCTGTCGGTGCCACAGACCTGAATGCCGAGCGCAGCAGCGGCCTTGAGGTCGAGGGCGGCATTGCGCATGCCACCGGTCACCAGCAGCTTGAGATTGGGTAAGCGGCGCAGCAGGTCTTCGTCGAAGCGCGTGCGCTCGCGCATCACGCAGATCACTTCAAACTCGCCCAGGCGCGCGGCCAGGGTCGGGTTGTCAGCGGGGTAGTCGTGGATGAACGCGACCTGGCCGATGGTCTCCAGCGCCGACCAGTCCACCACGTCGCGGGCCACATCCTGCCAATCATCGATCACTGCAATCTGTACCGCCATCAGCCTTACCTCATCAAGGAACGGGGTTGGTTTTGTCCAGCCAGCCAAGCAAGGCCTTGTGAAATTGCGCCGGCTCTTCCATCTGCGGCGCGTGCCCCATGCCGGGGAATTCGACCAGGGTCGATTGGGGAATCAGTTTCGCCACCTGCTTGCCGAGCAAGTCGTAATGACCGATTTTCGCCTTGACCTCGGGGGGCGCGATGTCCTTGTTGATCGCCGTGGTGTCGGCGGTGCCGATCAGCAGCAAGGTCGGCACCTTCAGGTCCTTGAACTCGTAGTAGACCGGTTGGGTGAAAATCATGTCGTAGATCAAAGCCGAGTTCCAGGCGACCTGGTTTTTTCCAGGGCCCTTGGCCATGCCGGCGTACATGTCTACCCAGCGGTCGAATTCGGGCTTCCAGCGGCCATCATAATAGGTGTTGCGCTGGTAGTCGTGGATGCCTTCGGCTGTCACCTTCAGTTCGCGCTCATACCATTGATCGACCGTGCGATAAGGCACGCCGAGGGCTTTCCAGTCTTCCAGGCCGATCGGGTTCACCATCGCAAGCTGGTCAACCTGTTCGGGATATTGCAGCGCATAGCGGGTGGCGAGCATGCCGCCGGTGGAATGTCCGAGCAAGCTGGCTTTCTGGATGCCGAGGGCCTTGAGCAGTTGCTGGGTGTTGCTCGCCAGTTGCTGGAAGGTGTACTGATAATTGTCCGGTTTGCTGGACGTGCAGAAACCGATCTGATCCGGGGCAATGACCCGGTAGCCGGCGTCGCTCAGGGCCTTGATCGAGGTTTCCCAGGTGGCGCCGCAGAAGTTCTTGCCGTGCATCAGCACCACGCTGCGGCCGTTGGCCTTGCCATGGGCTGCCACGTCCATGTAGCCCATTTGCAGGGATTTGCCCTGGGACTCGAACGCAAAATGCTTGAGGGTGTAGGGGTATTCGAAGCCTTGCAGCTCCGGTCCGTAGACCGGGCCCTCGGCAGCGATGGCGGGCATGGCGGCGGTCAGCAGCAGGCCGGGCAGCCAGCATGAGCGGGTAAGGGGCATGGATGAACTCCGTTGAAAATCCGCCGATGCTGGATCGGCACGATTAGGGCGACATTAAACAGGCAATCGCCGCGGCACCTGGTTCAACTCATCCACCCCAGGGTGGCCAACGCCACTGCGCCATAACGGGCGCCCTTGGCCAGGGTCACGATCAACAGGAAACGCCCCAGCGGCTCGCGCATGACGCCGGCCACCAGGGTCAGTGGGTCTCCGATCACCGGCAGCCAACTGAGCAGTAACGACCAGTGGCCGTAACGTTGATAGTGACGACGGGCGTTTTCCAGGTGCCTGGCGCTGACCGGGAACCAGCGCCGGTCCCGAAAGCGCTCGATGGCGCGCCCCAGCCACCAGTTCACCACTGAACCGAGGACGTTGCCCAGCGTGGCGACAGCCAGCAGCAACCACAGCCAGTACCGATCGCTGAGTATCAGCCCGACCAGCACTGCTTCGGACTGCAGCGGCAGTAAAGTCGCGGCACCGAATGCCGCCAGGAACAAGCCGAAGCAGGCAGTGAAAATCAATGGGCGGGGTAGTCCGCCACCACCACATCCGTACCGTCCTTTTTCAGGCCGATCACCTGATAGGCATCGCTCATGCCGTCCATTTCCATGCCCGGCGAGCCCATGGGCATGCCAGGGGCGGCAACACCCAACAGGTCATCGCGTTTGCTCAGGGCCAGTACTTGATCGGCTGGCACATGGCCTTCTACGAATTTGCCGTTGATCAAGCCGGTGTGGCACGAGGCCAGGCGCGGTGGTACGCCGTGTTGTTGCTTGAACTCGCTCATGTTGCTTTCGACGTGGTCTTCTACCTTGAAGCCATTGGCTTCGAGATGGCTGATCCATTTCTTGCAGCAACCGCAATTGGCATCACGATGGACCTCGATCGGGATCAGATCGGCGGCTTGGGCCAGGGAGGAAATCAACAGGGCGCCCAAGGCAGCCAGACGTAAATGAGTTCGCATGAGGGAAGGGTCTCGGGTTGCGGGCGAAAATCATATTTTGAGGGTTTTTTGCGGGTAGGCGCTGCGAGTGTGTTTCGAAGTGCTACCGAGTTGCTTGGCCTTATTATCGTAGATCAAAGTTGTCAGGCGGATGAGGGGAAGATGACAAGTTTGTCAGGTTGGCGGCCGCACCCGTTGCACACGGCTCACGTCATGCGTCGTCAGCGGAACGCCGAGCGTCCCTGGAGGAACTCCCACGCAGAGCATGGGTACGATCACACATGGGGCGGCTGTCAGGCCGCCTTCGCCGCGATAAAGCTAAAAATCTTCATCGGCTGTAACATAAGCCCCCGTTTGATGGATACACAGCGGATACATATTTTCAGCTTCAGGAATTACCAATGACTCAATCGCAACGTTTGAAATACTCGATTCTGATCTCCCTCGTGGTATTGGGAATCATGTTTGGCCTTTCGTATTTGCAGAACACCGGTGTCATCAGTGAAAAACTGTTCCAGTACATCGCCATTGGCGTGGCGGTGGTCGTGGTGGTCGTCAACGGCATGATGCGCCGCAAGGTCAAGCCCTAAGCGACGCGCCGGGCCTGGCTCGATCAGTCGTGGTGCAGCAGGGCGACGGCGCGTGGGTGGAGGCTGTAGCTCTTGTCCGCATTGAGGACAATCACGCCTTCGCTGCACAGGCGTTTCAACACTTCGCGCACACTCAGGAACGATAA
The DNA here is from genome assembly GCF_058791355.1 of Pseudomonas sp. EB271-G4-1. Taxonomy (NCBI): domain Bacteria; kingdom Pseudomonadati; phylum Pseudomonadota; class Gammaproteobacteria; order Pseudomonadales; family Pseudomonadaceae; genus Pseudomonas; species Pseudomonas sp. EB271-G4-1. The sequence goes on along the minus strand of NZ_JBYTEO010000011.1, from coordinate 93,565 downwards.
GGGAATATCCAGTTCCAGCAACTGCGTGTGCACGCCGCGCACGCCCAGGCTGCGGTCGTTCTCGGCGGCCGACAGCAAGGCGTCGATGACTTTCAGGCGAATCAGACTGGTTCGCAGGCCAAAGCTCTTGAGCAGGATGCGGATGCGCTCGTTGCCGTGGCGCTCGGTACGCTGGTCGAAAACACCGACCCCAATGGAAGTGCCCTTTGGCGCTTTGCTACCGTCCGTTGGCAGTTGCGAGTTGTACATTGCAAAAACTCCTTTTCAGAGCCTGATCGGGAAAAATTGGGCGCTCTTGCCTTACAGACGCATGAGCGACCCAAATCATGAAGACTTAAATGTAGAAATTTCGTCGTCATGATGTGACCACTGTGTAAGGTGGCGTTGAAATGCGGTCCGCGACCGCCATCCAGTCTCCTAAATTTTCGTCGTTTGCTTCGTCCCTAACAGGATGCGCAGTCTGTACGCAGAACTGTGACCATCGTTTTTCGATCAGGAGCGAGTGTGATTATTTCCAGCCAGTTAGCCAGGATAAGCCTGGCGGGTGTATTTCTCGGGCTGAGCCTTGCGGCGAACGCACACAACCTGCCTGGGCAGGCGAGTGCCGATATCCGCCGCACCAGTTTCGGTGTGCCGCATATTCGAGCCGAAAACGAGCGGGGGCTCGGTTACGGCATCGGCTATGCCTACGCTCAGGATAACCTGTGTTTGCTGGCCAACGAGATCGCCACGGTGAACGGTCAACGTTCACGGTTCTTCGGTCCGGACCCGTCCACCGTCGAAGGGCGTGAAAACCGCGTCAGCGATCTGTTTTTCACCTGGTTGAACACCCCGCAGGCGGTCGATGCTTTCTGGCAGGCGCAACCCCTCGAAGTGCGGCAGCTGATGGAAGGTTATGTGGCCGGTTACAACCGTTCCCTGGACGAGCGTCGGGCGCGGGGCCTGCCGCCGCAGTGCCAGGGCGATTGGGTGCGGGACATCACCGCGATGGATCTGGTCAAGCTGACCCGGCGCTTGCTGGTCGAGGGCGGCGTCGGGCAGTTCGCCGAAGCCCTGGCGGGTGCGACGCCGCCGGCCGCGGTCGCCGCAACTGGCCATGAGCAGGCTTCTTTCCAGGTGGCCGCTTTACGCTTGCAGCGCTTTGCCCTCGATCGCGGCAGCAACGCGGTGGCGGTGGGCAGCGAGCGTTCCTTCAACGGACGCGGCATGTTGCTGGCCAACCCGCATTTTCCGTGGGTCGGCGGGATGCGTTTCTACCAGATGCACCTGACCATCCCTGGCAAACTGGACGTCATGGGCGCCGCATTGCCTGGATTGCCGTTGATCAATATCGGCTTCAACCAGCACCTGGCCTGGACCCACACGGTGGATTCGTCCAAACACTTCACGCTGTATCGACTGCAGCTCGATCCCAAGGATCCGACCCGTTACCTGCTCGATGGCCAATCCCTGCCAATGCACAAACAGACGCTGACGGTTGACCTCAAACAGCCGGATGGCACGGTCAAAGCGGTGTCCCACGTGGTGTACAGCTCGCAATTTGGCCCGATTGTGCAATGGCCGGGCAAGCTGGATTGGGATAATCAATTCGCCTATAGCTTGCGCGATGCCAACCTGGACAATGACCGGGTGTTGCAGCAGTGGTACGCCATGAACCGTGCCGGCAGCCTCAAGGAGTTCCAGGCTTCGGTCCATGAAATCCAGGGCATCCCGTGGGTCAACACCCTGGCGGCGGACGATCAGGGCCAGACGCTGTACATGAACCTGTCGGTGGTGCCGAACGTGAGCAACGAAAAACTCGCGCAGTGCAGTGATCCACGAATCGGCTTGCAGATGATCATCCTCGACGGTTCAAACAGCGCCTGCGCCTGGGACATCGACCCGCACGCCGCACAAAAAGGCATTTATGCCGCAAGCCAATTGCCGCAATTGCTGCGCAAGGACTTCGTGCAGCATTCCAATGATTCGGCTTGGCTGGCCAACCCGGCGCAGCCGCTCACCGGGTTCTCGCCATTGATCAGCCAGGACGGCCAACCCTTGGGGCTGCGCGCGCGGTTCGCCCTGGATCGCTTGGGTTCACTGGCCCAGTCCGGGCCGATCGCGGCGGCGGATCTGCAACAGATGGTGCTGGATGACCAGGTGTATCAGGCGGCGCAAGTGATGCCGGACCTGTTGCAATTCTGCGCGGCCGACCTGGGGGCCGATGCGCAGGCGCTGGCGCCGCTGTGTGCCAGCCTCAAGGCCTGGGATCGCAAGGCCAACCTCGACAGCGGCATGGGCTTCGTGCATTTCCAGAATGTCATGGAGGCGCTGGATCAGGTGCCCGATGCCTGGCGCGTGGCGTTCGATCCGCTGGACCCGCAACACACGCCGAGAGGCGTGGCGGTTGATCGTCCACAGGTGGCGCAGGCGTTGCGCCAAGCGATGCTGGCATCGGTAGAGCAGGTCCAGGCGTCAGGGCTCAGGAAAGATGCCCGCTGGGGCGATGTCCAAGTGGTCAGCAGCGGTGGGGAGCAAACGCCGATCCATGGCGGGCCGGGTACGTTGGGCGTCTACAACGCCATCCAGAGCGTGCCCAGGACCGACGGCAAACGCGAAGTGGTCAGCGGCACCAGCTACCTGCAAGTGGTGACGTTCGATGAAAAGGGCCCGCAGGCCAAGGGGCTGCTGGCATTTTCGCTGTCGAGCGATCCAGCCTCGAAATACTCGCGGGACCAGACGCTGGCTTTTTCGAAGAAGCAGCTCAGTGTGTTGCCGTTCACCGAGCAACAGATCCTGGCGGACCCGGACTATCAGGCCCAGACCATCCGTGAACAGGACGCCAGGGTGGTCACCCAGTAAGCTGAAGACGGATTGATCGAAGCGTGAAGGCCGCAGCCGCGAGGGCTGCGGCCTTCAGCTTTTCGGGGCTTGCTGCGGAATGGAGTTGAGGACCGGGTTGCCGTCCTTGTTGCGGGTCAGGTAGACCGGCAGCACCTTGGGCAGGGACGTCACCAGGGTATCAAGCTCCTTGATGTTGTAGATGCCGCCGATGCGGATCGCGCCGGTGCTGTTGTCGGCGACCATCAAGGGGTTTTCAAGGTAGCGGTTGATCAATGGCAGGGCATCGCTGAGCGCCAGGTCGTCGAGCACCAGTTTGCCGTTGCGCCAGGCCAGCGAGTTGTCGTTGTCGTAGGTCTGGCTGATCCGCGGAACGTGGTCGCCGTGGCGATAGCTCGCTTGCATCGAAGGGCCGAGCCTCAAGCCATCCCCCGACAGGTCATCGTTGCTGCTGACCAGTACCGAGCCTTCGACCAGGTTTACCTTCACCTGGTCTTCATACATCCAGACGTTGAATTTTGTCCCGGTGACCCGGATTCGGCCTTCGGACGCCTTGACGACGAATGGGTGCGACGTGTCGTGGCTGACGCTGAAGAACGCTTCGCCTTTTCCCAGGGTGACCTGGCGTCGATCCTTGTAATTGCTGTAGGTCAACTCGCTGCCCAGGTTCAGTTCGACCTGGCTGCCGTCGTTCAAGGTGACCTGACGCACACTGTCGGTCGCCTCGAAGTGTTGATACGAATTGGGCAGCCACCCCAGGTTCCATCCGCTGTACGCCGCCAAAGGCAACGCCAATGCACAAACCGCCGCCGCCATGCCGACAGTGCGCCAGGACGTCCGGGTGCGGCGCACCATTGGCGCAATGCTGGAGTCTGGTCGCGGAAGATCGCCTGCAACTTCCCAGATTTCCAGCATGGCCTCGTACTCGACCAGATGCAGTGGATGAACATCCAGCCACTGCTCGAATGCCTGCCGCTCTTCAACGGTGCAGTCAGGTTCATGCAGGCGCATGCACCAATGCGCGGCGGCTTCGGTGATGGCGTCAAACTGGGCTTGCGAGAGAGGGGTGTCGGTCATTGACTCATCCTGATTTCCCGCATTCTAACCTTGAGGGCAGCTTGCGAAAACAGCCGTCATGGCATTTACCCATCAAACGACGGTTTATTTTCTGAATCAAGGCGCGTGGGTGTGTAGCTCCCGCCCGAGTTGACTGATTAACCAAGCCACGCTGTCAGCATTGCCAAGTTGTACCGCCAGGCGAGTCAGTGAGTTTTTTTTGAAGATCTCACGGGCACCGCTCAGGTTTTGCGCGCCCGTCAACGCCAGAATATGCGCTTTTACCCGACCGGTATCTTCCAAAGTAGTACTTCCCGGGTCTTCCCATTCGCCGGTGTCGGGATCCTGGGTCATGAACAGTTGTGTGTAGGGTGTCTTGATCGACAACGCGGTGTCCTGAACACTGGTCAGCGCATGTTTAAGCTGGCTGGCGGTCCCGCTGGCAGTGCCGATCAGATCGGCAAAAGGTCTACCAGGGTCCATGTAGGAAATGTCCTCGGACTGACAAACGATGTGTGAAAGTTCATGCAGGAGAGTCGTCGCCCGTGCATGCGTACTGATCGGGAAGGTCTTGTCGGTAAGGTGTTGGCGGTAGTGCTCGTAACCGGTGTCAAAGAACTTTTCTCCCAGATAGATTTTCTTTTTTATGTCCTTCGGGACGACAAAACCGAATGTATTCTCGGCGCCTTCGATTACCCTGCCGACGACAAAACGATCGGACTTGGCCTTTCTGAGGGAAGGGTCCAACAAGGCGGCGAACATGTCGCCCACGACTTCTTCCAGCTTTTCCACATGTGCGGGCAGTACTTCTGGCACGTCGAGGAAACGCTTGATGAGTTGGTGCACGGGGGTGGTCGTGTCGTGGGCGTTCTTCAGCAACTGCAGGTTTTGAACACTGTTCCAGGCATAACTCGTTGCCAGGTCCAGCGCTTCGTCGATTTGCCGGGCCTTGAGCGGGAAAAGACGTCGTATTTGCGCCATTCCATGGGCGTCGATGTTCATGCCGTCCCAGGCCGCTGCCAGTGCATCCAATCGGCGGATGAGGCCAAATTGCGGTGTGGGTGCAGCCCGGTCGAGCACCCATTGTTTCGCTTCGTTTTGCCGTAGATAAGGGCCGAGCGCCTGTGTGTCGGCGATGCGCCAGCGGGTGTCGCGTTTGGCCACCGAAAATACCTTGCCTTCCACCGGCGCGTAAAGTTGCCGGGTCGTCGGGTGCGCGTAGAGCCCGGGTGTTGAGTCGGGCTTGAGCGAAGCCAGGTCGACGTGCAGGCTTTCATGGCGCTTGAGGCCAGTGCGCTCGGGGGCGGTAACCTTGATATCTTGCCATTTGCAGACGGCTTCAGGTTTTACTTGCAGCGCAACGGTCGGCCTGGAAGTCGACGGTGCGGGAATGTCCAGCGATTGGCGCAACGAAGCGAGTTGAGCAATGCCGCTGATGAACGCCTTGATGGCCGCCGTCCATTTATGCGTTTGCAGGTCTTCGGCGGATTGCTTGATGTCACGGTAGCTGGAGTACACCGTGACAGGGTAGGCCAGCTTGCCCATGAAAAACGAGTAAGCCTCGTGCAGGTCTTCACCCAGAACGTGCTTGATGGTTGCCCATTCACCCTGCTTCCTGTCATCGGACTGACAACCGAGCAATCGGCCCAACAACGCGGCATTGTCATGGAACAATTGACCGAACAGGTGCCCCTTGATGGGGTTGGATGCCAGCGTGACTTCGGCTCTGGTATTGCCCGAGGCCACCGGCGCGGCTCTTGTCGCCCGGTTGCTGGACGTTGCCATCCGCGTCTCCAGCAAGATCCGCTCGGGGTTCTCCAGGTTCATGAGTATCCAATCGAGCAGTGGGCCGCGAGTCTTCAGTTCGGCCAACAACTGGGCTTCGCTTGCGTATTCCTTCATCCCGTGCCGAGGGCTGTGAGGGGCCAACAGCACCTGCGGCGCTGTGCTGTCTGCCGATGAACCGATCAGGTAGATGCCTGGCACCTTTACGGTTTGGCCGCTCCTGACACCGAGGAACTCCAAAGGCCGAATGATGGCGTGGGCACCTTCGACGGCGGCTCGGGCGATGGCGTCCGGCATGTCCATGACTTGGCGGACAAGGTCAAAACCGGTTTCGCTCAAGCGCTCCTGCAGTTTTTCTTCATGGGCGTGGTGCATCAGTTGCCAGGGCAGTTGCGTGTAGAAACGCTGCCGGCGAACCCTGTTTGCCTCTGTATCGGCGAGGGCTGCGCTGAGTATTTTCCGCTGATGCTCACCCGGTTTCAGATTGCGTATCAGGTCTTTGATGTAGCGTTCGTCGAAGCCTTGCGCAATGGCCGTGGTGTCCAGGGACGTCAGTTTGAGGTGGACGGTGTCCAGGTCCTTGAGGTGAGCCAACGCAAAATCGGTCAGGGTCTGGCTGCTGGACGCAGTCCTGGCACTCGCGCTGATCTCGACCTGGACCTTGTCGGGGTCGATGTTGAAGTTGTCTGCCTTGAGTTGTTTTTCCAGTTCATGGTGGGCAGTGCGCTGCAATGAGCGGATGCCGGTGAGGTAATCCTGGTCGTCCTTTACGTTTTTCAGGTATTGCTCAAGCAGTTCGCCATGCAGGATCAGCTCATTGATCGACGCCTTGGCCAGCCAGGCCGGCAGTTTTTGCTGGGTGGTCAGGGACTGGGCGATGTCAGTCGCGCGACCGAGGCCGGTCATCGGCTCACGCAGGGCTACCAGATTCAACAGGTTGGCCAGCGGCGCGGGGGAGAGTGGGGTGGTCAGTGCACGGGTGACGAAGGCTTGGTCCAGATCAACAAAGGGCTTTTGCACATGGTCGAGGAAATGCCCATGAATCCGTTGCAGCGGCGCCAGCGTGTAGACTTTGCCCGGCGACCGCTCGCTGCGGCCGAGGTTTTCCAGGAGCATAAAACGATGATTTTCGTTTTCCAGGCGTCGTTCGAGCTCGTCCTTTAGCGGCGTCAGTGCCTTGAAGGCTTCGAATCCCAGTGCTGGCGTCCACAGAATGGCTTTGCCCGAGTGCACCGGATCCAGGCCACCGCGTTCAGTCAAGACAAAACAGCTGGCCAGTTTCAGCGGGGTTGCAGTGGTGCCAGCCTTCAACGCCAAGGCAAAGACTTCCGGTAAAAAGCCGTTCAATGCTGCTCGCTGCGAGTGTATGGGCGTATCGAGCACGGTTTTGATGATCGCCCGTTCTGACGCACCCAGGGTGCGCGAGACGGTGCGTAGCTTCAGTTCACTGCGCAGGGCCGTTGACAGGGTATGGGTAAAACTCGATTGCAAACTCGCCAGCGACAGGTTGACCAGGTTTCGCGCATCGGTGAACGTGCGGGTCGCCGTGGGAATGGCCGGGTGTTTTTCAAGAAGTTGATCGAGCGCCTGTTCGACCGAATTCAGCAGCGACAGCTCCTGTTTAGCCGACTCGGCGCGCACGGTGGCCGGTCGCGCGTTAATGCCGCGGTCCGGCCGTGTGCTCCAGCGTCCCTGGGCTTCAGCCAGCAGCAAGTGGTGATCGATCAATCCCCGGACGTCCAGGGCGTTGTCGAGCAAGGCGTGAGGGTCCAGCATGCCTTCGCTTTCACGGTAACGGCTCAACGCATGGCTGAGGTTTTGCCGTTGTTTATCCACGATGTCATGCATCAAGCGAGTAAACACCGAGCCGACGATGGGCTCACCGATGATCAGCCGTTCGTTCGGTTGCAGACCCAGAAAGGTGCTGCGTTCGTCCAATGACATGAAATTGAGCAACGTGTCTTCATGCCCCTCGCTTTCGAGCATCTGCAGGACGATTTTTTTCACCGCCGGCAGGTCGATTGAGGCCTCGATGCCTCGGGACGGGCTGTACAGGAAACCCAACGAGTTGGCGCCGCCAATCATCTAGGTCGAGGCAAGCTCCGCGAAATGTTTGAAGGGGGCGGTGACCCGTACTTTTTCTATGCGAAGAGGGTCAGTCGAGGCGGGGGCGAGGCTGACATTCATCAGTCGCAGGTATTGCTCTGTGGTCAAAGTGCCCTGTTGACGCTGGTGTAACAGTCTCGCGTGAAAAGTGTCACGCAAGCTCTCGGCAAAAAAAGCCTGTCGCGACAAGCCATTGGCCATGGGCGTGTTCCAGAACGTCGCAAGCAGGCTGTGCAGGTGCGGGGTGAGACTCTGCGCGATTTCTTTTATTGCGCTTTCCCAGGCCTGGTTGTCGGCATCGCTGCTGATGACGTGCTCGGGGTGTGCAAACACCCGGGAGTCGCCCCTTGGCCACTGGTTCGTCAGGTAAAAAACCAGCAGCGCGCTGCTCAATGGCATCGAGGCAACCGTATGAGTCGATTTGCCGTCATCAAACGCAGAACCTGTACCGACAAAGCTTTTCAGCTGCGTCAGGCGCTGGTCGAGTTTGGGGAACGACTTGTACAGCGAGTGCTTGAGGGTGTCGTCCAGCATTGATTGCAAGGTGGGCATCTTGACCAATTCGTCGATCATCGCCTTCAGGTTGTGTTCCTGCTGTTGCTTGAGCGTGAGTTCCTGATCTTCAAACACGGCACCGTCGATTTCGCGGGTGGAAATATCGCGTGCTGCGACGGCGGCCATGCGTTGTTCGATGGAGAGGAAACGCAACAGTTCACGTTGTCCAGTGGCCTGCGCCAACCACTCTTCAAGTTTGCTTTTGAGGTCGATCATGTCCGCGAATTTGATCAAGCCTTTCCACGGTGTGTAGAGCGTGACCTCGCCATTGCCGGGTCGGCTCATGGCAAAGCTGCCGGCCAACGGGATGTCGGCCTTGTCGGTCAAAGACAACAGCAGATTGAAGACCTGCATCGGTTTTACATGGCTTTTGCGGGCTGCCTGGGTCGGCAGGTAAACCGTCTTCAGCCAACTCAGATCGTCCAGGGTAAAGCCCAGCGCATTTTCCCGCTCGCCGGGTTGCCTGGCACTGGACGCGCGCTCAGCCTCGTCAAAAAAATACGGCAATGCAGGTATTGTCATGATGCTTCCTCGTTGGACTGCGACACTGTTCGGCGCAGGTCGTTGAATCGAGGGGCGACAATAGGGAGCGGGATCAGGTTGGGTGCGGTACATATTGCTTGCGCGAGAGACTTGACAGGACGCCGGTAAGAAAGCGCTTAATCGACATGTCGCCCGCCTCTAACAATAAAACTGGAGCTTCAGATGACCGCTTCGCCTGAAATGGCAGTCAGTTCGGCCAACTCAACCCTGGATTTCGATTCTCTCGTCCTGTTGCTCGAACGCATTTTCGTTCGGCACGGCACCTCCAACGAGGTTGCCAGGACACTGGCCCTCAACTGCGCCGGTGCCGAGCGCGATGGTGCCCACAGTCATGGCGTGTTCCGCATGCCCGGTTATGTGTCCACGCTCAAGAGCGGCTGGGTCAATGGCCAGGCCGTGCCTGTGGTCGAGGACGTGGCCTCGGGTTTTGTCCGGGTGGATGCCGGCAATGGTTTCGCCCAACCGGCGCTCGCCGCCGCACGCGCCTTGCTGGTGGAAAAGGCTCGCAGTGCCGGCATTGCGGTGTTGGCGATTCGTAACTCCCATCACTTCGCGGCGTTGTGGCCGGACGTCGAGCCGTTCGCCTATGAAGGGCTGGTGGCGTTGAGCGTGGTCAACAGCATGACCTGCGTGGTGCCACACGGCGCCGATCGCCCACTGTTCGGCACCAACCCGATTGCCTTCGCCGCCCCACGGGCAGACGGTGAGCCAATTGTCTTCGACCTGGCTACCAGCGCCATTGCCCATGGCGATGTGCAGATCGCCGCGCGCAAGGGCGAACGTTTGCCGCAGGGCATGGGCGTCGACAGCCTTGGCCAGCCGACCCAGGACCCGCAGGCAATTCTGGAGGGAGGCGCGTTGCTGCCGTTTGGTGGCCATAAAGGTTCGGCGCTGTCGATGATGGTGGAGCTCTTGGCGGCGGCGTTGACCGGCGGCAACTTCTCGTTCGAGTTCGACTGGAAGAACCACCCGGGGGCCAAGACTCCGTGGACCGGCCAACTGTTGATCGTTATCGATCCGGCCAAGGCGGCCGGGCAGAGCTTTGCCGAGCGCAGCCAGGAGTTGGTGCGGCAGATGCACGGTGTGGGGCTCAAGCGGTTACCGGGTGATCGGCGTCATCATCAGCGCGCCAAGTCCAGTGCGGGCGGCATCCAGCTCGATGCGGATACGCTGGCGAATTTGCGGGAATTGGCTGGCGACTAGATATTGAAATGTGGACTTGTGGGAGCGAGCAAGCCCGCTCCCACAAGGAATGCATTTCATTTTGAGGTTGTTTGTCGGTAGTGCTTACCGTCGCCCCAACAACAAGCCCACGACCAACCCAAAACCTGCGGAAATGGCCACGGTCTGCCATGGGTGCCCACCTATGTAGGTTTGTGTGGCTTCGACCGCCGGCAGGGTCCGAGCGCGGACGCTGGTAACGGAGTCCCGTGCCTGTTGGAGTTTCTGGGAGATTTGTCCACGAAGCGTGTCCGCTTCTTCACCGACCAGTGACGCACTGCTCTTGAGCAGTTTTTCCGACTCTTCGATCAGCGACTGAAGTTCGCTGAAAGCCTGGTCCTTGATCTGGTCTTCGGCAGCTTGTGCGGCGGTTTTGCGGGCCATTGGGTGACTCCTTGCAGGTAATGGACAGTGAACAATGGAGTCCGCCGCGATAGAAAAAGTTGCAGTGACATTGCGTGCGGACGCCATCCTGTTGAAAAATCCAGCGCAGGACATTTCTTCCTACAGTGTAAGATGTAGCCTATTTACGCAGCAGGTAATTTCCCATGAGTTTCAATCTGGCCGACAAACCCCTTGCCGAGCGCGCAGCGCTGGAAGACGAGAAATCCCGTCTGTTCGAACTCTGGCAAAACAACCTGGGCAAGGCCAAGGGCGAAGCCGCACGTCTGTTCGGTGAGCGCGCCAAGCGCAAGGGCAAATGGGCCGAGTGGGTGCGCGCCGAGCTGGATGGCATGTCGCCACCGGAGTTCTCGAACATGGTGCGAAGTGAAGTCAATCGGCTGATGGCCGCCAAATAATTTCTCGCGGCTGTACCCGATCTACTGTAGGAGCGAGCAAGCTCGCGATGGACGTCAACGATAACGAGGGCTTTCTGGGAGACCACGCTGTCCAGACGTTTTTCGCGAGCGTGCTCGCTCCTACAGGAAGCTGGCGGCAATCGCTTCACGCACCTTCACGACTACGGGATCGAGCTGGGTGCTGGTGCGCCAACCCATTTCGATCGGGTAGCGCGGCAACGCCAGGGGGCAGGGCAGTAGTGCCAGGCCGCTGAGCGTGGCGATGCTTCGGGCGGCATGGGCCGGAATGGTCGCCACCGCCTGGCTGCCCTTGAGCAGATATGGCAACGCGGCGAAATGCGTGGTCGAAGCGCACACCCGGCGGCTAAGGCCCAGTGCGGCCAATCCTTCGTCAGTGATCCCGATAAAGCCACCCGATGACACCAGGATATGTTCACGGGTGACGAACTCTTCAAGCTCGATGGTTTGCTGTCCCGCGGCGAGACTCATCGGGTCGACCAGGCACAGGTAATCGCCTTCACCCAATACCTGGCGACTGAGCAACCGCTCGGCAAACCCACCGGCCGTGATTGCCAGATCGATGCTGCGCTCCATCAAGGCGTGGGCGACGATCTGACTGTGGGTCTGGCGGAAGATCAGCCTCAGTTTCGGCGCGCAACGGGCGATTTCCTCGATCAAACGGCGACCGTAGGCGATTTCGAAATCATCCGACATGCCCACTGTGACCGAGCGCCCTTCGTAGTGATGGGCCGCCGGGTCAACCATCGCCAGGCTTTGCCGGCATTTGTTCAGCGCGTCGCTGACCACCGGCTTCAACTGATTAGCCTTGAGCGTCGGCGCCAGGCCGCGGCCGGTGCGCACAAACAACTGATCGCCATACAGCTCGCGCAGCCGGCGCAATGCCGCGCTTACCGCCGACTGCGTGACGCCCAGGCGCAACGCCGCGCGGCTGGCGCTGGACTCTTCGTGCAAGGCTTCGAAAACTTTGAGCAAGTTGAGGTCGACGGTGGCGATATTCATCAGGTTCATATCATTCAGCAGTGAACAGGGCTTTATTCATGATCCGGTAGCGCCTGAGAATGAGCAACACCCGATTCGAATGGAGTTACGGCAATGCCCAAGTCAATCGTTGCAGCACTGCAAATCGGCGCTCTACCCGGCGGCAAGGCCGAGACCCTGGAGCAGATTCTCTCGTACGAAAATGCCATCCTTGAAGCCGGTGCGGCGTTGGTGGTCATGCCCGAAGCGTTGCTGGGTGGTTACCCGAAGGGCGAGGGGTTCGGCACGCAACTGGGTTACCGACTGCCGGAAGGCCGGGAAGCATTTGCCCGATATTTCGCCAACGCCATCGATGTGCCTGGCGCGGAAACCGAAGCGCTGGCGGGGCTGTCGGCGCGCACCGGGGCCAATCTGGTCATTGGTGTGATCGAGCGCGCTGGCAGCACCTTGTACTGCACCGCGCTGTATTTCGATCCGCAGGCTGGACTGGTCGCCAAACACCGAAAGCTGATGCCCACGGGCACCGAACGGCTGATCTGGGGCAAGGGTGATGGCTCGACCTTACCGGTGATCGACAGCCAGGCAGGGCGGATCGGCGCGGTGGTGTGCTGGGAAAACATGATGCCGCTGTTGCGCACCGCGATGTACGCCAAAGGCGTGGAGGTGTGGTGCGCACCCACGGTGGACGAGCGGGAGATGTGGCAGGTGAGCATGCGCCACATCGCCCATGAAGGGCGTTGCTTCGTGGTCAGCGCCTGTCAGGTCCAGGACTCACCGCAGGCCCTGGGCGTGGAGATCCCCCATTGGCCGGCGGACCGTCCGTTGATTGCCGGTGGCAGCGTGATCGTCGGGCCGATGGGGGACATACTCGCCGGGCCGCTGCGGGGAGGGCGCGGATTACTCACCGCCCAAATCGACACCGACGACCTGATCCGCGCGCGTTACGACTATGACGTCGTCGGTCATTACGCGCGCCCCGACGTGTTCGAGTTGACCGTGGATGAGCGTGCCAAACCCGGCGTCAGGTTCAACACTTGACCGGCACCTCCGGGTTTTCCATGACCTGGAGGATCGAGGCTTCCGGATCGAAATCGTCTTCTTCCAGCTCGATGAATTCCTCGGGCAGGAAGATGTTCAGCACGATAGCGCACAACGCGCCGACGGTAATCGGCGATTCGAAGATGTTATGCAGCGCCTTGGGTAGCTCGCGCAACACTTCCGGCACGGCCGCCACACCCAGGCCCATGCCGATGGAAATCGCCACGATCAGCATGTTGCGTCGATGCAAACCGGCTTCGGCGAGGATCTTGATCCCGGCCACGGCGACGGTGCCGAACATCACCAGCTCAGCACCGCCGAGCACCGGCTTGGGCATTAGCTGCAGCACGGCGCCGATCATCGGGAACAGCCCCAGCAGCACCAACAGGCCGGCAATGAAAAACGCCACGTAGCGGCTGGCCACGCCGGTCAGCTGGATCACCCCGTTGTTCTGCGCGAAGGTCACCATCGGCATGCTGTTGAACACCGCGGCCATGGCTGAGTTGAGGCCGTCGGCGAGCAGCCCGGATTTGATTCGGCGAATGTAGACCGGGCCTTTGACCGGTTGACGGGAAATCATCGAGTTGGCGGTCAGGTCACCGGCCGCTTCCAGCGGCGACACCAGGAAAATTACCGCCACCGGGACGAACGCCACCCAGTCGAAGGCAAAGCCATACTTGAACGGTACCGGCACGCTCATCAGCGGCACGGCCGGCAAGCTGGTGAAATCGACGTGGCCCAGCATCCAGGCGACGGCGTAGCCGAGGGTCAGGCCGATGACAATCGCACCCAGGCGCAGGAACGGCACGTCCACCCGGTTCAATATCACGATGGTGCCGAGCACCAGGGCTGCCAGGCCCAGGTGACTGGCCGCGCCGAGGTCGGGGGCGCCGAAGCCGCCAGCGATGTCGGTCATGGCGACCTTGATCAACGACAGGCCCATCAGGGTGATGATGGTGCCGGTCACGACCGGGGTGATCAGCATCCGCAGCTTGCCGATGAACTGGCTCAACACCACTTCGATGAAGGCGGCGAAGAAGCACACGCCGAAGATCGTCGAAAGGATTTCATCGGTGCCGCCGCCTCGGGCCTTGACCATGAAACCGGCACTGAGGATGACGCTGATGAACGAGAAACTGGTGCCTTGCAGGCACAACAGGCCCGAGCCCACCGGACCGAAGCGCCGCGCCTGGACGAAAGTGCCCAGGCCCGAGACGAACAGCGCCATGCTGATCAGGTAGGGGATTTCGCTCTGCAAGCCCAGGGCACTGCCCATGATCAGTGTCGGGGTAATGATCCCGACGAAGCTGGCGAGCACGTGCTGCAGCGCGGCGAACACCGTGGCGGTGAGGTGCGGGCGGTCGTCGAGGCCGTAGAGCAGGTCACTGTGGCGCGGGGTTTTTTCAGGGGAAGTCATGGTGGTTTATGTGCCGGGAGGCGGGGCCGGGTCAGAAAATGGAGGCGCAGGATGCCAGAAAGACTTTGAAACAGAAACTCGGGATTGTCCCAATCCCGTAGTGAGGGCATTCATCTGTGGTGGGTGGATTTATCTGTGGCGAGGGGATTTATCCCCTCGCCACGGATACATACCCAAGGCACAGAGTGTTCAGGCAAACGCCGCGAGCAGGTCCTCTTCAAACGCCTTCTGCGCATCCCCCGGTACCTGCGCGCGATGGCGAGCAAGGTGAAACGCCACCTCGAAACTCAAGTCGTCGCGACGTACTGGACGCAGCAAGCCCTTGCCCTCCCAGCTGCGGGCGAAATGACTGGGCAGATATCCCACATGCTTGCCAGACAGGATAAAGGCGAGGGTGCCTTCGACCTGCTCGGAGCGCGCCGAGCAGACCTTGCCTTGAAAGGGTTCGTCGCTGCGCAGGAAGCGGTAGGGGTGATCGACCCGGTCGCATGCCTGGAGCGCCTGGTCATCCGGCGCCTCGTCGGTGAACAAGGGATGGCCAACGGCGCAATACAGGTGCTGGGTTTCGGTAAACAGCTCGCGGTAGTCAAACGCGCCCTGGATCTGCGAGAAATAGCCGATGGCCAGGTCCAGCCGCTGCTGCAACAGCAAGCGCTCCATGTCGCCGGGCATGGCGCTCATCAACTCGATGCGCACCGATTCGTCACGCTCGCGAAAGCGCCGGATCGCTTCGGCCACCCGCTGCAGCACCGATTGGTCGAGCGCTTCGGACAAGCCCAGGCGCACCTCGCCGATCAAGCGCCCGGCCACGCCGTTGGATTGGTGACGAAACGCCTCGATGGACTGGAACAGGCTGCGCGTCGCGCCAAGCAATTGTTCGCCTTTGGGCGTGATCCGAAAGCCACCCTTGCCACGGCTGCACAAGCGATAGCCGAGACGGGTCTCCAGCCTGGCCATTTGCTGGCTGATGCTCGACTGGCTCAGGCCCAGTTCACCCTGGGCTGCGCTGAAGCCACCGCACTCGACCACGCTGACAAACAGGCGCAGCAATTGAAGGTCCAGGTCATGCAGTTGACCGAGCATCAAACATTACTCCGGGATAATGTCAGGTTAACAATCTTTATATTTTACCAATGTAATCGACGACGCATCCTGCATCCACTTCCCCCGGTCAGGTGTTGGTCATGAATTGCCTATTCAAGCTGTGTGTTCCCGCGCTGTTCCTTGCCATGGCCACCGCGGCTCAGGCCGAGGACAAAGTCGTCAATCTGTACAGTTGGGCCGATTACGTCGCGCCCGAAACCCTGCAGCGCTTTGAACAGGAAACCGGTATTCACGTGCGCTACGACACGTTTGACGCGCCGGAAGTGCTGGAAACCAAATTGCTCACCGGCGGCAGTGGCTATGACGTGGTGGTGCCGTCGTCCAGTGTCCTGGCCCGTGGCCTGGCGGCCGGTGCGTTGCAAGCCATCGCCCACGAAGGCTTGAAGGGCTACGCCAATCTTGATCCGGACTTGCTGGAGAAACTCGCTGCGGTTGATCCCGGCAATCAATTCGGCGTGCCTTACACTTGGGGCACCCTGGGGTGGGGGATGAATATCGAGGCGCTGCACAAACGCCTGCCGAACGTGCCGCTCAACAGCCTGGACCTGCTGTTCAAACCCGAGTACGCCAGCAAGCTCAAGGACTGCGGCATTGCGATCATCGACTCGCCGCAGGAAGTGATCGGCCTGGCATTGCATTACCTGGGCAAGGACCCCTACAGCACCGACAAGAAAGATCTCGACGCGGCGCAAGCGCTGCTGCATCAACTACAGCCTTCGGTGCTGTATGTCGCAAGCGGCCGGCAGATCAACGACCTGGCCAACGGCAGCGTCTGCCTGGCCCTGGCTTACAACGGTGATGCCAGCATGGCTGCCGATCAGGCGCGCAAAGCCAACAAGCCCTATGAAATCGCCTATCGGATTCCCAAGGAAGGCACCCTGGTTTGGCAGGACAACCTGGCGATCCCCAAGGATGCGCCACACCCGGAAGCCGCGCGCCAATTCATCGAATTCATGTTGCGCCCCGAGTCCGTCGCCGCGCTTACCAACACACTGTTCTTCGCCACCGCCAACCAGGCCGCGACGCCGCTGGTCGACGAGGCGGTGCGCAGCGACCCGGACATATTTCCACCCGCCGACATCCGTCAGCGCCTGTACGCCGACCGCAGCATGAACCTCAAGGACATGCGCCAGCGTACCCGCGTGTGGACCACTTTCCGTAGCCGCCAATAACAAGGAACCTTCAATGGACGTCCCCCTGCAGAACGACCAGGCCATCACCCGTGACAGCCTTTATGGAACCGCCGCCGAAAGCACCTATGCCGGCATCACAAGTTTCATGCGTCGACGCTACAGCCGCGACTTGCGCGGCGTCGACGTCGCGGTCAGCGGCGTGCCGTTCGACACCGCGACCAGCAACCGCCCCGGCGCCCGCTTCGGACCCCGGGGAATCCGTGCCGCGTCCACCGGGATCGCCTGGGAGCGCCACTGGCCGTGGACCTTCGACCCATTCGATCATCTGGCGGTGGTCGACTTCGGTGACTGCGACTTCGACTACGGTTCGCCGCAGTCGACCCCCGAACGTATCGAAGCCCATGCCGAGCACATCCTCGATGCGGGCAGTGCCATGCTGACCTTCGGCGGCGACCATTTCATCACCTATCCGCTGCTCAAGGCCCATGCGCGCAAGCATGGTGCGCTGTCGCTGATTCACTTCGACGCTCACAGCGATACCTGGCCGGACGAAGAGGGCAAGCGCATCGACCACGGCACCATGTTCTGGCATGCGGCCAAGGAAGGACTGGTCGATCCGTCACGTTCGGTGCAGATCGGTTTACGCACCACCAACGATGATCACCAGGGCTTTGCGGTGCTGGACGCGCGGCAGGTGCACCGGCGTGGCGTCGATGCGATCGTCGAGGCCATTCGTGCAAGGGTCGGCGACAACCCGGTGTACCTGACGTTCGACATCGATTGTCTCGACCCGGCGTTCGCACCGGGCACCGGCACCCCGGTGTGTGGCGGCTTGAGTACCGTGCAGGCGCTGGAAATCCTCGGCGGCTTGCGCGGGATCAACCTGGTGGGCATGGATGTGGTGGAGGTGGCGCCGGCCTACGACAATGCGGACATCACTTCATTGGCGGCGGCGACGCTGGCGATGGAGATGCTGTGCCTGTATGCGGCGAAACATAAGCTCGATCTGTAACACACGCTCCTACAGGGGGCGGTGTCAGGCCACCGGAATTTTCGGTAGATCCAGGGTTACACCCCCGCTGAACCGCGCGAACGACCCGGCTATGGATTCGTGCGGCACGCCCTTGGGCACATCACTGACCCCGTCGAGCCGCGCCAGATGCTCTTCGTCCAGTTCTACGTTCAACGCCCCCAGGGTTGCATCCAGTTGTTCACGGGTGCGCGAGCCCAGGATCGGAATCAGCGTGGTGGTCGAGCGCCTGGCTTGTTCGCGCAACCAGGCAATGGCCACGTGGGTGGGGCTCGCGCCCAGCTCCGTGGCGACGGCCAGCAGGGTATCGAGCAGGGCGGTCTCGCGGGCGCTTTTCTCGGCGTGAACCAACATCCCCAGTTTGCTGGCGCGGTTGTCGCCATCGCCAGTGCGGTATTTGCCGGTGAGAAAACCTCCTCCCAGCGGTGACCACAGGGTCGCGGCCAGGCCCAGGGCTTCAGCCATGGGCAGTTGTTCGCGTTCGGCGCTGCGTTCGGCCAGGCTGTACTCGACCTGGATCGCAGCAATCGGCGCAAAACCGCGCACTTCGGCCAACAGGTCGGCGCGGGCGATGCGCCACGCCGGAAAGTTCGACAGCCCGGCGTAATGGATCTTGCCGGCGCGCACCAGGTCGTCGAAACCGCGCAGGATCTCTTCCATCGGCGTCACGCCGTCGCTCATGTGTGCCCAGAACAGGTCCAGGTGATCGGTTTTCAGCCGCTTCAAGCTCTCTTCAACGGCGCGAACCATATTCTTGCGGTTATTACCGGTGTGGGAAATGCCGGCGTCCGGCGTCGTGCCCAGCGTGTATTTACTGGCGATGACCAGATGGTTGCGTTCGACTGCAATGAATTCGCTGAGCATGGCTTCCGACTGGCCCGCTTGGTAGCCGTTGGCGGTGTCGATGAAATTACCGCCCGCGGCGAGGTAACCATCAAAGATCCGCTTGGCTTCTTCGCGCTCGGCACCATGACCCCAGCCGGTGCCAAAGTTGCCGGCACCCAACGCCAGTTCGGAAACCCGCAAGCCGGTTTTACGGCCGAAAACTTTGTAATGCATGGGGGAGACTCCTGAGGGACCGTTCGAATAATTTATATGTTATGTGTCATCTATTAAATATGATGCCAATCATATTTTCCGTCAAGGCGTATTTTCCTTTAGCGAAAAGCACACAAACGGCGTGAGATTTCACAGATGACGCTGTCGACGGGTGGCATACTGCCGCGCATGAATGTCGACTCTCCCCTCAGTGCCTGGCAGCACGCGATCGAACAGAAGGGTTTCGTCCAGGACGAAGCTCAGGAACATGCCGTCTGGGCTCTGCAAAAGTGCCATGAAGCGCTTCATGAAGGCCGCAGGCCGATGATGGGCGTGTACCTCTGGGGTCCGGTCGGGCGTGGCAAGACCTGGTTGATGGACCAGTTCTACCAGAACCTGCGGGTGCCGGCCCGGCGTCAGCATTTCCACCATTTCATGGGTTGGGTGCACCAGCGTTCATTCCAGCTGACCGGTACCGCCGACCCATTGAAGGCCTTGGCCCGCGAACTCAGCGAAGAAGTGCGGGTACTGTGCTTTGACGAATTGTTCGTCAATGACATCGGCGACGCGATCATCCTCGGGCGCCTGTTCCAGGTGATGTTTGAACAGGGCGTGGTGGTGGTCTGCACCTCCAACCTGCCACCGGACCAGTTGTACGCCGACGGTTTCAACCGCGATCGCTTCACGCCGGCCATCGCCGCGATCAAGCAGCACATGCAAGTGATCGCGGTGGACGGCGGCGAAGACCATCGCCTGCATCCGGGGCAGGGCTTGCAACGTTACTGGGTGGCGGCGCCCGGTCAGCCCAGTGCACTGGCAGACGTATTCAAGGTACTGACCCTGGGCCAAGCGGTTTCCAGCGCGCCGATCAAGGTCGGCTACCGTTCGCTGGAAGTGGTTCAGGCCAGCCAGAGCGTGCTTTGGTGCCGTTATGCCGACCTCTGCGAGCAGCCCTTTGCCGCGATGGATTTCATGACCCTGTGCGACACCTTCAGCGCTATTCTTCTAGGTGACGTGCCCAACCTCAGCGCGCAAAAGCGCGCCGGGCGCATTGCCCGGGGCACTGAGGACGGGGTCGAGCGCGTGGTGGCAGGCGACCGGGAATTGCCGCAGTTGTCGGTGCACGATGATGGCGTACGGCGTTTCATCGCGCTGGTGGACGAGTGTTACGACCGTAAAGTGCCGCTGTACCTCGAAGCCCAGGTGCCCATGGACGCGCTTTACACTGAGGGCTACCTGGAATTTCCGTTCCGCCGCACCCTCAGTCGCCTGCAGGAAATGCAGCTGCAACGTTTTGCCGAGGCGTGAATTCCAGGAGGCGTGAACATGAATCAACCTCTGTCACACCATTTGTTGACCATGGCCTATCAGAATGCCTGGGCCAATCACCGGTTGGCCAAGGCCTGGTGTCAGTTGAGCCAGGAGGCGTTGGCGGCCCCCCGGGTCAGCTTCTTTCCCAGTATCATCGCAACCCTCAACCACATCCTGACCTGCGACTGGTTTTACGTGGATGCCCTTGAGCGCGAGTTGCGCGGTGACGACCCTCATCCTGATTGCTACGTGTTCTTCAAGGACGACGAGCCGTTTACCCAGGCCGTCGACCTCAAGCGCGAACAGGCGCAGGTCGACCGGCGATTGATCGCCTACTGCGAACAAATGCGCGACGTCGACCTCGGCAAGATCGTGACCATTGCCCGGGATACACCGCAATACGACAGCCGCCTGCGCCTGCTGTCGCATCTTTTCGAGCATCAGATTCATCATCGCGGGCAGGTGCACGCGATGTTCAGTGGGACTTCGGTGAAGCCGCCGCAGCTGGACGAGTTTTTCTGTGCCGGCGAGTCGCACCTGCGGGCTGAGGATTTTGCCGAGCTGGGATGGACCGAAGCGTTGATCTGGGGGCATTGAAATCAAAAGATCGCAGCCTCTGCAGGCGCTGCCGAAGGCTGCGGCCTTTTGATCTTGCAACACACATGACGCTCAGGATAGGGTCGCACTCCGATGCCAATTACGCACCGGTACTACTTTATGTGATCGAGGATGGAAATGGATTCCGCAGAAATTCTTGTGCTTCAAGCCAGCTATACCAATCCGGTACATGCCGAGGCGATCTGCCTGGTATTGAACAGTTACGCCGAAGATCCAATGGGGGGTGGTCACTCCCTGCCTGCCACAGTACTGGAACATCTGCCGGCTGAATTGGCCAAGCGCCCCCATGCGTTCAGCGTGCTGGCCTTCGTGGGCGGCGAGCCGGCCGGGTTGATCAATTGCTTTGAAGGGTTTTCGACGTTTGCCTGCCGGCCGTTAGTCAACGTGCACGACTTGGCGGTGGTGCCGAAGTTTCGCGGCTTGGGTCTGAGCCAGCGGATGCTGCACAAGGTCGAGGACATCGCTCGCCAGCGCGGCTGCTGCAAGATCACCCTTGAGGTGCTGGAAGGCAATGGGCCGGCGCAGGCGTCCTACACCAAGTTCGGCTTTGCCCCGGGAGAGTTCGATCCGGCGCACGGGCGCATGATGTTCTGGATCAAGCCGCTTTAATCCCCCTGTGTAGGAGCGAGCATGCTCGCGATGGACTCAAGGACAACGAGGGGTATCTGGTGCCCCGCGTCATCGTTGACCACCATCGCGAGCATGCTCGCTCCTACAGAAAGACAGACAGTCAGAGGTCAATCATTTCGGCCTATAGGACTCGGTCATTTGCGCGGTTTGATCGTCCGGCACTCGCAGTTCCTTCGCCTGGCCTGGCGTGATGTTGCCCAGCGCCACTTGCTGGTTGTAGTGCAACGTCTCGTAGTAGTAGCGCATGCGTTCGGCGCCGCCTTCGGCAAAGGCGCTGGCGGAGCCTAACGTCATCAGGACTGCGAGGATCAACGTGGATCTTTTCATGGTGTGCCTCCCACTTACAGATGTCGGATGCCTTTCGTCCATGAGTCAATGAATCAAAGTCGAACGCTCATTATCCGCCGATTCCGTTAAATGGGAATTAACATCGCCTCTAGAGTGTCCAGTCCAGGCTCAGGGTCACCGTGCGCGGATCGCCCCAATACACACCGTTATAGAACCCGACGTTATCGTAGTACTTCTTGTCGAACAGGTTGTTGACGTTCAACGAGGCTGACAGGTGCCGCTCGAATGCGTAGCGCGACATCAGGTTGACCACGGTGTAGGCCTGCTGGCGGATGTCCGTGCGCGCGGTGACCAGGCTGCCATCGGCGCCGCGCCCGACCGGGCGACTGGCGTTGCGATACACGTCGCTCTGCCAGTTCACTGCAGCACCCACGGTCAACGGCTGCCACTCGCCGGGCAAGTGATAAGCCGTGGAGAAGCGCAGCATGTTCAACGGTTGGTTGGTGTTGTTACGTTCCTTTTCACCGTTGACCGAGTGGGTGTAGGTGTAACCGGCGGTCATGTTCCAGCCCTGCATGACTTCGCCTGACGCCTCGGCTTCAAAACCCTGGACTTTGTTGCCCTTGCCGCCGGACTTGAAGAACTCTTCGCCGGTGACCGGGTCCGGCGGAACGGAATCGTCAAGTTCCGCGACGTTGTCCTGCTTGCTCCAGAACAACGCGGTGGCGAGGTTCAATCGCTCTTCGAGCAGGCTGCCCTTGAGACCCAGTTCATAGTTACTGCCGACCACAGGTTCAAGGTACTTGCGATTGCTGTCGCGGTTGGACTGTGGTTTGAAAATATCGGTGTAGCTGACGTATGCGGTGTACTGCGGGGTGAGGTCGTAGAGCAACCCGGCGTACGGCGTCCACATATCATTGTGCTGTTGGCTGCTGTGGTCGACGCTGGTCAGTTGCAGGTTGGCGTCATAGGCGTTGGTGGTGCTTGAGGCCTTCCAGCTGCCGTAGCGGCTGCCGAGTACCGCGTGCAGTTCATCGGTGAGGCTCAGGCGCGTGGCCAGGTAGCCGGCCTTTTGCCGAGTGTTGTCTTTAGCCCCGGAAAGGCCGGTGACGGTGTCGGGAAACTTGCCGATGTTGCCCATGTACTTCCAGTCGGGGACGTTTTCGTAATCCGCGGCCCGTGGGCCGTCTTGCGTGAAAGGACTTTCTTCGCTGCGTTCGGCCTCGCCATAGCCGACCATCATTTCGTGGTAGCGTCCCAGCAGTGTGTAGGGGCCGGACACGTTGAAGTCATAGGCTTTCATTTTTTGCGTGCCGATCATGTGACTGACGTTGGCGACCATGCCGCTGCGGTCCGCCTCGGGAAAGCCGCCACCGGCATAGTAGATCTTGCCGTCGGTGTCACTTTCACGGTGGGTGTAGGCGGCCTTGAGTTGCCACCCGCCACCGAGCTGGTGATCGAGGTTGGCGAACGCAGTCTTGTCCTTGAGCGGCCAGGAACTCCAGGACGTGGCCATGTTGGTCGAGCGCCCAAGGTTGGCCTTGCTGCCGTCAGCGTTCCAGTACGGCACCGTGCCCCAGGACGTACCTTGCACGTGCTTGTCCTGATAGTCGTAACCCACCGCCAGCAGGGTGTCGTCGGTCAGGTCGGCCTCGAGCACCCCGTAGCCGACTTCCCGTTGCTGCTGGTATTTGTCCCGGTACGAATCGCTGTCGCGATAGGCCACCACTCCACGACCGCGCAGTCGCCCGTCGAAAGCCAGCGGACCGCCGACGTCCAGGTAGCTGTAGTAGTCGTCATAGCTGCCGCCACTGACGCCGGTCTTGGCCTCCCACTGCGAAGTCGGTCGCTTGCGCACCATGTTGATGGTGGCCGAAGGGTCGCCTGCGCCGGTGGTCAAGCCCGTTGCACCGCGTACCACTTCGATGCGGTCGTAGATGATGGTGTCGGAATCGGACTTCATGTAGCTGAAGGTATTCAGCATGCCATCGACCTGGAAATTGTTGATCGTGTAGCCACGCGAGGAATAGCTGACACGGTCCGAGTCGTTGTGCTGGACCACCACGCCTGTGGTCTGGCTCATGGCTTCGGACAGGCTACCGAGTTTGAAATCGTCCATTTGCTGGCGCGTGACCACGGAAACCGATTGCGGCGTGTCCTTGATCGACAGGTTCAGGCGGGTGGCCGTGCTCATGGCACCGGTGGTGTACGACTCGGTGTTTTCAGTAGTGCTGCCCAGGTTCTGGGCGGTGACGTTGGTGGCACCGAGCATGAGGGTGGACGCCAGCGGGGCGGGCTCGGTCTCGGATTCAGCCAGTAGATCCGGGCTCAGTGCGGCGCCGCACAGGCCAAGGGTAAAAGTCATGGAACGGGTGATAGGCGCGAACATCGCGGCCGACTCCTTGTCGTCGAGGGAAAATTCCGTTTATGCAAAGACGAAGGAGGGGGGAGGGATTTAGGGGTAAACGAGAATAATTATTATTATGACGTTGCTTCCTACAACACGAAACAACTGTGGGAGCGAGCCTGCTCGCGATGGCGATGGATCAATCAACATCAATGTTGACTGTGCCGACGTCATCGCGAGCAGGCTCGCTCCCACAGGTTTGAATGGTGTTGAAAGGACTACTTTTGCACGACTTCAGGCAAGACTGGCGCAGCTTTTGGCTTGATCAGGCTGAAATCGATCAAGGGCCGCTGTTGCCGCTCATAAGGGTTGCCGATCAGCAATGGGCGCGCCTTGAAGCTGTCGCTGACCACGCTCTTGCTGCGATCGAGTTCATCGAAACTCAACCCCGCCAGGTCTGCCCAGGTATGGATCAGGTGCGAACTGCTGTACGGGCGCCCCAGGTCGCCGGCAAAGTTCCAGTCGTGGGTTTCGCGCCACTTTGGCGAGGCCCAGGCCATGAACGGGATGGTATACATCGGCGCCGTCGGCTTGCTCTCGTTGCGCCCGAGGGTGCCATGGCCAGGGGAGTCGAACACGTCTTCGCCGTGGTCGGAGAGGTAGAACAGGAAGCCATTCGGATCAGACTTGGCGAAGTCCTTGATCAGGCTCGACACCACGAAGTCGTTGTACAGCACGGCGTTGTCGTAGCTGTTATAGGTGGGCAGTTGATCGTCCCTTACGCCGGCCGGAACACCGTTGCGATCCTTGAACTTGTCGAAGGTCGCAGGGTAGCGGTACTGATAGCTCATGTGCGTGCCAAGCAAATGCACCACGATCAGCTTGCGCGGTGCCGCGTCGGCCAGGGCCTTGTTGAACGGCTCGATCACATCGCCATCGTACTGGGCGGCATTCTGGTTGCGATTGTTGTTCAGGTACACCTGTTCGTCGGCCTGCTCGGAAAAGGTCGTGAGCATGGTGTTGCGCTTGGTCATGGTCTGCTGGTTGGTGATCCAGAACGTCTTGTAGCCAGCCTGTTTCATCATGGCGACCAATGAAGGCGTGGACAGGTACAGCTCAGGGTTTTCTTCGTCGGCGAAAGTCAGAACCTGTTGCAATGCCTCGATGGTGTAGGGGCGCGGCGTGATGACGTTATCGAAGACCGCCAGTTGGTCCTTGAGCTTGTCCAGTTCCGGGGTGGTTTGCCGAGGATAGCCGTACAGGCTCATGCGCTGTCGGTTGGTGGATTCGCCGATCACCAACACGAGGGTGGCGGGCTGGTTGGCCGTCGAATCCTTGAAGTTGTGCAGTGGTGCGGCCTTGCTCGCGCTGTGCAGCATCTGCTGCATGTTGGCCAGGGTATCGAGGTAGCGGTGATAGGCCACGGCCATCTGCCACGGCACAGCCGGCTCGATGCGTGTTTCGAATTTCTCGAAGCCCTCGGCGAAGCTGCCGGTACGCAGGGTTTGTTTGACCAGCGGAAAACCGACCACGCCGACCAGTATGGCGGTGGCCACCGCCAGGGCCTTGGCGCGAGGCAGGTACACCGGGCGCAGGCGTGTCCACAGGAAATAGCCGACCGCAGTGTGCGCGAGGAAGGCCGGAACCATCCACCAGGCAAAATACTGGGTCATGTATTCGCCAGCTTCGGACACGTTCGACTCGAACATGATGAAGATGACGCTTTGGGAGAATTCCTGCTGATAAATGAAGAAGTAACCGAGGCTGGCCATCGAGCACGCCCACAGCACCACGCCGATGACCGCGGCCATCACTCGGGTTTGCCTCGGGAACAACAGCATCGGCGCCAACCAGATGGCACTCATCACGAACGCCTGGCGAAACCCGGTGAAACCGGAGGTGCCGGTCAGCTGGATCAACAGCTGGGTGATGCCGGAAAAATACCAGAAGAACAGGAACAGCCAGAGGAACCCTGCCCAATCGAAACCTTCCGCAGACGAATCGCTGCGTTTAAACCAAGTCATTCAACGCTCCAGCCAGTAGTCACTCGTACCGCCAGGCCACGCAAGCGCCGAAAACGGCGGCCGCGCACAGTCCAGGCGGCGCACAATGCGCCGGAGTATCAACAGGCGAATGTGAAAATTTCGTGAGTGATCGCAGGCAAAAGGGGATACGGCGCGCCGGAAGCAGTGCAGTACTACTTCCGACAAAGGCGAGGAGATCAGGCGTGCGGTGCCCGCTGGGGCAATGGCAAGGGCTGTTGGCCCTGAATCAGCAAGCGCAATTGCGCCAGCTCCTGTTTCAACTGGTCACGCTCGTCTTTCAACTGACGCAATTCATCGCGACGGATAGTGACGTAAAGGGTTTGTGCTGGCAGTGCGGTGTGTACTGTGCCCATTGCTCACCTCGCAAATGGCGTGTCTCAACTGTAGGTTGGCCGCCGAAATCGGTGGCTCATCTACTATCGGCGCCAATTTTGATTTCTTTTGCCCCTGAAGGGAACTTTTTTATTTTTCATGGTCGTTGTGTCTTCGGCACGATTCCCGACGTTATCCATCAGGATCGGGCACAATGCCCGGAAACTTCATGCCAACGCTCTGGACTAACCTCATGAGTCGCGTTGGGCTATAACCTTTGACACACTTTTATTTGTAGTAGGGAGCATCAGCACATGCAACTCGGGATTATTGGACTGGGCCGCATGGGCGGCAATATTGCGCGGCGCCTGATGCTCAACGGACATACCACCGTTGTGTACGACCGCAATACCGCCTTCGTCGATACCTTGAGCAGCGAAGGCGCCACCGGCGTCGCCGATTTGCCGGCCCTGGTCGCTGGCCTGGCCAAACCACGAGCGGTGTGGGTCATGTTGCCGGCAGGCGCACCGACCGAAGACACCATCGACACCCTGAGCACCTTGCTCGAAGCCGGCGATACCATCATCGACGGTGGCAACACCTTCTATAAGGACGACATCCGCCGGGCCAAGACCCTTTCGGAAAAAGGCCTGCACTATATCGACGTCGGCACCTCCGGCGGTGTCTGGGGCCTGGAGCGCGGCTATTGCATGATGATCGGCGGCGATACCGAGACCGTTAAGCGTCTTGACCCGCTGTTCGACAGCCTCGCGCCAGGCATGGGCGATATCCCGCGCACCAAGGACCGCAAATCCGATGACGATCGCGCCGAGCGCGGTTACATCCACGCCGGTCCCGCCGGTGCCGGGCATTTCGTCAAGATGATCCACAACGGCATCGAATACGGCATGATGCAGGCCTTCGCCGAAGGTTTCGACATCCTCAAGACCAAGTCCAGCACCAAGCTGCCGGAAGACCAGCGTTTTGACCTGAACGTCGCCGACATCGCCGAAGTCTGGCGTCGGGGCAGCGTCGTGTCGTCCTGGCTGCTGGACTTGACGGCCGACGCGCTGGCCAGCGATCCGAAACTCGACGGCTTCTCGGGTTCCGTGGCTGACAGCGGTGAAGGCCAATGGACCATCGAGGCCGCCATGGAGCAGGCCGTACCTGTACCGGTGCTGTCGAACTCGTTGTTCGCCCGTTACCGTTCCCGTGGCCAGGGCACTTTTGGCGACAAGATTCTCTCGGCCCAGCGCTTCGGCTTCGGCGGCCACGTGGAGACCGCGAAAAAATGACCCATGGGATCCGCAGGAAATCCAAGACTGAACCCGCGCCACCCACCACGCTGTTCCTGTTCGGCGCCCACGGTGATCTGGTCAAGCGCCTGCTGATGCCGGCGCTGTACAACCTCAAGCGCGACGGTTTACTCGGGGATGGCTTGCGGATCGTCGGCGTTGACCATAACGCCATCAGCGATGAAGGCTTCGCGCAAAAGCTCGAGGACTTCATTCGCAATGAGGTGGCCGGCAAAATCGGCAAGGGCGATCAGTCCCTTGACCCGGTTGTGTGGGCCAACCTCGCCAAAGGCATCAGCTACGTCCAGGGCGATTTCCTGGACGATGGCACTTATCAAGCGCTGGCGGCAAAAATCGCCGCCAGCGGCACTGGCAACGCGGTGTTCTACCTGGCCACCGCGCCACGCTTTTTCAGTGAAGTGGTGCGCCGTCTCGGCGCGTCCGGCTTGCTGCAGGAAAGCCCCGAGGTGTTTCGCAGGGTGGTGATCGAAAAGCCTTTCGGTTCCGACCTGCAGACCGCCGAGGCCCTGAACGCCTGCCTGCTCAAGGTCATGACGGAAAAGCAGATCTACCGTATCGATCATTACCTGGGCAAGGAGACCGTGCAGAACATCCTGGTCAGCCGGTTCTCCAACAGCCTGTTCGAAGCGTTCTGGAACAACCATTACATCGACCACGTGCAAATCACCGCCGCCGAAACCGTCGGCGTCGAAACCCGTGGCAGTTTCTACGAAAACACTGGCGCCCTGCGGGACATGGTGCCTAATCACCTGTTCCAGTTGTTGGCGATGGTGGCCATGGAGCCACCGGCCGCGTTCGGCGCCGATGCGGTTCGCGGTGAGAAAGCCAAGGTGGTCGGCGCGATTCGTCCCTGGTCGGTGGAGGAGGCCCGGGCCAATTCGGTGCGTGGCCAGTACACCGCTGGCGAAGTCGATGGTCAGCGACTGCGCGGTTATCGCCAGGAAGACAAGGTAGCGCCCGACAGCAACATCGAAACCTATGTCGCCCTCAAAGTCATGATCGATAACTGGCGCTGGGTTGGCGTGCCTTTCTACCTGCGTACCGGCAAGCGCATGAGCGTGCGCGACACCGAAATCGTCATCTGCTTCAAACCTGCGCCTTATGCGCAATTCCGCGATACCGAAGTCGATGAGCTGGCACCCACCTACCTGCGCATCCAGATTCAACCCAACGAAGGCATGTGGTTCGACCTGCTGGCCAAGCGCCCCGGCCAGACCCTGAAGATGGACAACATCGAACTGGGGTTTGCCTACAAGGATTTCTTCGAAATGCAGCCGTCCACCGGCTACGAAACCTTGATCTACGATTGCCTCACCGGAGATCAGACCCTGTTCCAGCGTGCCGACAACATCGAGAACGGCTGGCGTGCGGTGCAGCCTTTCCTGGACGCCTGGCAGCAGGATGCCAGCGTGCAGGGCTACGCTGCAGGCGAAAACGGACCGCAAGCCGCCGAAGAACTGCTGGCTCGCGATGGTCGCGTCTGGCACGGCCTCGGATGAGTGACGAGTCGCAACAACCCATCCGCTTGCTGCTCAGTGACATGGACGGCACGTTATTGTTGCCCGATCACAGCCTCAGCCAACGCACCATCGACGCGGTCCGTTCGTTGCGTGAAGCCGGAGTGTCGTTCAGCCTGGCCACGGGGCGTCCACCCAGGGCCATGCTGCAAACGATCGAGGCCTTGGGCGTTGACCTGCCCACGGCAGCCTTCAACGGCGGCACCGTCGTTCATCCCGACGGCAGTTTGCTCGTCGCGCATTATTTACCGACCGCGGCGGCATTGATGACCCTGGCGCTGTTCGCCGATCAACCGGAGATCGAAGTCTGGGTGTTCAGTTGCGGTGACTGGCTGGTGAAAGACGCGACCGGCCCCTTGGTGCCGCGCGAACAGCACGGGCTGGGATATCCGCCAGTGGTGGTCGAAAGCTACGAACCGTACCTGGCCCGCATCGACAAGATCGTCGCCGCCAGCAGCAACACGCAGTTGCTGGTTGAGCTGGAGGCCCGGTTGCTGGCGAAAGTTGAAGGCCAGGCCCAAGTCTCGCGTTCACAGCAGGTGTATCTGGACGTGACTGCGATGCAGGCTAACAAGGGGCAGGCGTTGGCGACGCTGGCCGAGTTTCTCGGTGTGCCGCTGGAGCAGACAGCGGCCATGGGCGATGGCGGCAATGACCCGGCGATGTTTCATGTGGCCGGGTTGTCGATCGCCATGGGCCAGGCGGAGGACGAAGTCAAACGTCAGGCCGATGTGGTAACGGGGGCCAACACCGAGGACGGGGCGGCCCAGGCCATCGAGCGCTACATCCTCCCTCGATAGCCACACAATCCAAATGTGGGAGCGGGCTTGCTCGCGAAGGCGGTGTGTCATTCAACAATAATGTTGCCTGGCACGGCCCCT
Organism: Pseudomonas sp. EB271-G4-1; assembly: GCF_058791355.1. Lineage (NCBI taxonomy): Bacteria > Pseudomonadati > Pseudomonadota > Gammaproteobacteria > Pseudomonadales > Pseudomonadaceae > Pseudomonas > Pseudomonas sp. EB271-G4-1. Next base: position 63,655 of record NZ_JBYTEO010000011.1, on the reverse strand, counting down.
TCGCGAGCAAGCCCGCTCCCACATTTGTTAGGTGTTACAACCAGAAACTCACGGCGTACCAACCCAGAATCCCCATCACCACGGTATACGGCAACGCCATCCACACCATCCGTCCATACGACAGGCGAATCAGCGGTGCAATCGCCGAGGTCAGCAGGAACAGGAATGCCGCCTGGCCATTGGGCGTCGCCACGCTGGGAAGGTTGGTGCCCGTGTTGATTGCAATCGCCAGCGTCTCGAAATGTTCGCGGCTCATGTGCCCGGAGAGGAAGGCCTGTTTTACCTCGGTGATGTAGATGGTGGCCACGAACACATTGTCGCTGATGGCCGAGAGCAAGCCGTTGGCGATGTACAGCATGCCCGGTTGTTGGTTGGCGGGCAGGGCCAGCACCCAATGAATCAATGGCGTGAACAACTGTTGATCGTGGATTACCGCCACCACGGCGAAAAACACCACCAGCAATGCGGTGAAGGGCATGGCGTCCTTGAATGCGTTACCCAGGCGGTGCTCGTCGGTGATGCCGGTGAATGCGGTGATCAGCACGATCACCATCAACCCGATCAGGCCCACTTCCGCCACATGAAAGGCCAGCCCGGCAATCAGGATCAAGGCCGCCGCACCTTGCACGAGCAACGCAGCACGCTGGCGGGAAGTGCGCTCGGCATTATCCTGGGCAGCGTAGTTGGCCAGCACGGTACGAACGTTGTCCGGCAGCAACGTGCCATAGCCAAACCAGCGCAGCTTTTCCAGCAGGACACAGGTGATCAGGCCTGCGACCAGCACAGGCAAGGACACCGGCGCGACCTGCAGGAAAAATTCGGCGAAGTGCCAGCCCATTTCATGGCCAATCAGCAGGTTCTGCGGTTCGCCCACCAGCGTGCACACACCACCGAGCGCAGTGCCCACGGCGCCGTGCATCAGCAGGCTGCGCAAAAACGCGCGGAATTGCTCGAGGTCGGCGTGATGCAGGGTGGGCAGGTGCTGGTCATCGCTGTACTCGCTGTCCTGGCGCGGATCGCTGCCCGAGGCGACGCGGTGGTACACCGAGTAAAACCCGACGGCGGCACTGATGATTACCGCGGTTACGGTCAGGGCATCGAGAAACGCCGACAGGAACGCCGACAGAAAGCAGAACATCAGCGCCAGCAGGGCCTTGCTGCGTACCCCTAGCAGCAGGCGCGAGAACAGGAACAGCAGCAGGTCTTTCATGAAGTAGATACCGGCGACCATGAACATCAGCAGCAGGATCACCGGGAAGTTGTGCAGCAACTCGTCATAGAGTGCCTGGGGCGTGGTCATTTTCAACAACAGCGCTTCGACCAACAGTAGGCCGCCGGGCATCAACGGATAACATTTGAGGGCCATGGCCAGCGTAAAAATGAACTCCAGCACCAGCAACCAGCCAGCCACCACCGGGCCTGCGGTCCATAACGTCACGGCGTTGAGGAGCAGGAAACCGACAATGCAGGCCTTGTACCAGCGCGGTGAGTTGCCGAGAAAATTGTGCGCGAACGCCTGGGCCATCGAGCCGGACATCGGCTACTCCTTGAGTTAAGAAGCGCGCAACTTGCCGTAAGCCGAACAGAAGATCAAGCGTAGGAAAAGTCTATCGAGTTAGCCCAAGTAGCGTGCGACGATCGCCCGATACGTACCGTCCAGCGAATAGCCGCCGACGAGGATGTTGCCATCATTCTGCACCGCGATTGAAGTGGCCGTGTCAAGGCTGCGGCCCAGTCGGGTGCGTACAAATCCGCTGCCGTCGCCAAAGTCGCCATCGAGCTGCCCGCCCGGCAGGTATCGGCCCAATACAAAGTCGGCCTCGACGCCGCCAATGGTGGCGCCCGCGGTCAACACGCTGCCGTCCGGCTGCATTTGCGCGGCAGTCCATTGGCAACCGCTGCGACCGATTTCCAGTAATTGCGCCTGGCCGCCATTGCAATGATGATCCGGGCGTCCATTGGCATGCATTTTCATGGCCATGCAGCGCATGGGGTCGCGGCTGCTGCCAAAACATTGCACGTCGCCGTTGGCCTGCTGGACGATTTGGCTGACCTGGGCACTGTGTCCGCATGCCAGGAAACTCATGAAGCCATCCAGGGCAAAACTGCTGTCCAGGCTGCCATCGGCATGATAGCGGGCCACCAGGCCTTCTTCCGGGAAATTGATCGAGCCACCCACCAGGATGCGGCCGTCGCCTTGCACCGTCACACTGCTGAGCCAGGTATTCATCAGCAGGTGCCTGACCATCACAAAGCCGCGGCCATTGAAGCTGTTGTCCAGCGCGCCCTCTGCGGTCAGCCGTATCAACATGGCGGCATGATCGGCGAGTTCGAAGTGATGATTGGTCACCAACAGTATGCGACCGTCGTCCTGCACGTCGACGCCGCAGGCCTCGGCGCCTGGTACGCCCGGGGGTAGCCAGACGTCGCGCATGCCCTGGGAGAAGTTGCCTGGCAGCCGCACGACGCGACGGCCATTGTCGCCAAAACGCTTGACCGGTTGACCCAGCGAGTCAAACAGCGCCAGCGCGGGGAGTGTGCAGTGTTCGCTTTCGTATTGCAGGCCGACGATCAAGATGTGCCCATTGGGCAGCACCTTTACCTTGCCCGCCATGGCCTCGAAACCCGGTTCGAATTGCCCGATGACACTGCCTTGTTTGCCAAAAGCCAGGTCCGCTGAACCGTCCCTGAGCAAACGTGCCAGGCCAAAGCGGCTGCCACCAGGCAGGGTAACCTTAGCCGCCACCAATAGCCGGCCCTGTGAATCAATTGCGATGTCGTTGGCCAAGCTTGAAGTGCTGCCGAAGAAATACACCTGGGCGGTGCCTTTGGCAGCGAAGGTAGTGTCTAGCTTTCCAGCATCACGGACAATTGCCGGGAAAGCCAAAACAGACTGGATTGACATGCACGCATCTCCTTGCGAGTCGTCCTTATCCAGAAGTTGGGCGGTGGCGACTTTCTAAAGAATATTCAATCCCTGAATGATTAAATGCACAACTGTCAGAACTAACAGACGGAGGGTCGTTGTGTGCCACAACAGTGTCTTTTCGAACCAATGGCAAGCCAGCAAAGAATTAAGGGTGCGTCGAAGTTCAAGTAAGAAAGCGTCTTGAGTGCGCTTGGCGTGAAAAAACAGCCAAATAATTCCAGCCAGGAATGCGGATTACCTGGCGTAATCCGCCATACAGTTATTGCGGCATCGACCATGATTGCAACGTGTAGCCTTCTTCGCTCAGCTCGGCGCGGGCCTGTTGCAGCAAGCACTCAAGCTGCGCTGGATCGGTATAGGCGCTGCTCGGGATCTGCTTGCGTCCAATATTGTTATTGGTGCGGTCGATCACGGTGAGGGTCAGTTCGCCATTACCGTCTTGTGGGGCCCAGGCCACGCATTTGAACGGTTTAAATGCGCGGTCGGCAATCAAAAGAGCTTCGTTGACACGGAGTGGGGCGTTCATAGGTCGTCTCTCTATAGGCCCAGTCAAGTCAATTGCCGTCGGTTGGGCTTACCGTTCGGCTGGTTACTTGTACTGATGCCCGCAACCGGGGTTCAGGTCACACTCAAGCAAAAGAAATTTCAACTTTCTTTCGCATCCCAAGGATACAGCCTCGCGTTGAAAGCGTAATGAAAGAAAACTTTCGTCAGATGGCTGGAAAATCCCGCTTCTTATAACTCTTTATCTAGAAGCCCTATAGTCAAACGGTACAAGCGCCCGTCAAATTCTTGCTAACGTTACAGCCAGGTCCGCCAAATGACTGTTTTTAATAAAAAATCCTAAAATTTGGCGTCAAGGAAATCACATGAACGAAGCGCCTGCGTTACGTCGTTTATTAGTGGTGGATCCCTGCGACGACTGCCATCGTTTGCTGCCGGGATTACGCTCCGTGGGATGGGACGTTGATAGCTGTTCGCTGGACAACGCCGCCGATCGAAGTTGTGACGTGGGCTTGTTACGATTACAGCCCTTTCACCTTGAGCATCCGGATACCGTCAAAGAGGTGATCAGCCGAAGCGGTACCGAGTGGATCGCCGTACTCAATCAGGATGTCCTGCGGCTACAGAATGTCGGGGACTTTGTCTGCGAGTGGTTTTTCGATTTTCATACCTTGCCGTTCGATGTCTCCAGGGTCCAGGTCACATTGGGTCGGGCCTTTGGCATGGCGCGGCTGCGCGGACAGGGCACGGTTCATATCGATCAGCCTGAGCACGAACTGCTGGGCGACAGCAAGCCCATACGCGAATTGCGCAAGTTACTGAGCAAGCTGGCGCCCACCGAATCGCCGGTGTTGATTCGTGGCGAAAGCGGTACTGGTAAAGAATTGGTGGCGCGTACGCTGCATCGACAATCCCTGCGCCACAGCAAGCCCTTTGTCGCTATCAATTGCGGGGCTATTCCCGAGCACCTGATCCAGTCCGAGCTGTTTGGCCACGAGAAGGGCGCCTTTACGGGTGCCCATCAACGTAAGGTCGGGCGGATCGAAGCGGCCAACGGCGGCACGCTGTTTCTCGACGAGATCGGTGATCTGCCCCTGGAACTGCAGGCGAGCCTGTTGCGGTTCCTCCAGGAAAAACACATCGAGCGGGTGGGCGGCAGTCAGCCGATTCCGGTGGATGTGCGGGTACTGGCGGCAACCCATGTCGATCTTGAAGCGGCGATTGAAAAAAAAGGCTTTCGCGAAGACTTGTATTATCGTTTGAACGTGTTGCAAGTCGCGACCGCGCCCCTGCGTGAGCGCAATGGCGACCTGTCGATGCTGGCCAACCATTTTTCCCATTTCTACAGCCATGAAACTGGCCGCCGTCCCCGCAGCTTCAGCGAAGACGCACTGATAGCCATGGGCAAACATGACTGGCCGGGCAATGTGCGCGAGCTGGCCAACCGGGTTCGGCGCGGGTTGGTGCTGGCCGAGGGCCGGCAGATCGAAGCGCGTGACCTCGGGCTGATCAGCCATCACACCGTTGCCGCGCCGATGGGCACGCTGGAAGACTACAAACACCGGGCAGAGCGCCAGGCCTTGTGTGATGTACTAAACCGCCACAGCGACAACCTGAGCATTGCCGCCAAGGTGCTGGGGATATCCAGGCCGACCTTCTACCGGTTGTTGCACAAGCATCAAATTCGCTGAACCCGATACTGTAGGAGCGAGCCCGCTCGCGATGGACCACAGGACACCACGGGGTGCCAGGCTTCCCGCGTAATCGTTGAGGACCATCGCGAGCATGCTCGCTCTTACAGAAAGAAAAAGCCCCGTTGCGATTGAAGTCGCAACGGGGCTTTGTCGTGGGTCAGAAGTAGTACGGGAATTTCAGGCTGAAGGAAAAGTCCGGCGAGTCGTCGGTCAGGCCGATGGCCAGGTTGGGAACGATCGTAAGGTTGTCGGTGGCGGCCAAGGTCATGCCGATGTTGAAGTTGGCCGAGTTGTAGTCGCTGTTGGAGATCGATTGCCAATCGCCGCCGTCCGGCTTGATCTTGCTCTTGCGTGCGAACTGATCGGTGAAGGAGAACGACATACTCATCTTCTCGTTCAAGGCGAAGGCAATGCCGGCGCCGATCTGCCAGGAATCGCCCAGTTTCACGTCCCCGGGCACCTTGGAATTGACCTGAGGGCTGATGTCGCTGAAAGAGTCCTCCATGTTGTAGGTGTAGGCCAAGCTGCCGAACAGCACGGCCGGGTCGAAGGTCTTGACCAGCGAGATCCCCGGGGTGATCGACCAGACACCATTGCCGGTCGGCAAGTCTTCGGGTACCGCGAGGTTATCGTTGCCCGGGACCTCGATCAGCTTGATACCGTAAGGGTCTTCCCCGGTTGGCGCCTTGATGCGCAGTGTCGCCACCGCGTCGGGCAGGTTGGCCGACTCGTCGAGGAATTTGTAGGCCACGCCAACGTTCACATCGCCGATGGCCGGGTCGCGGGTAACGGTTTCGTCTGAAACCCCGTTGGCGGCGCCGCCGGCGCCACCGGAGGAGTACGTAGACTCGCGATAGATCACGGGGACGTTAATGTCGAACTGCCAGCGTTGCGCTACGTTGTAGCGGGCGGTCAGGTCCAGTGTCCAGTTGTCGGCCTTGATGCGGTCCAGGTTGATGTTGCCGAGGAAAATCGAGTCCAGTGCCAGGAAGCCATTGAGCGTCAGCGCACGGGTATCGTAGTGCGTGTAGGTCAGGCCGGTTTCGACGCTGAACTTGCCGCCGCCGAAGAACCCGCTGGCTTCGTCGTACAGGTTGGATACGCTTTGTGCCGGTTCCGAGTCATCCTTGAGCGACTGCCCGTAGGAGCTGCCCGTGGTTCCGGGCGCGCCGGTAGCCACCTTCTGGCCACTATTGGGCGATTCCGCGGGGGACTTGGTCAGGCGTTTGGGCGCAGATGTCGCAGGAGCTTCTTCGACTTGTCGAACGCGCTGTTCGAGGACCATCAGCGCGTTCTGTTGTGCTTCGTAACGCTGTTTCAACTCCATGAGTTCTTGTTTTAGTGCTTCTACCTGGGGGTCCGGTGCTGCGTATAGCAATGGGGCCGGTGCCAGGCTACTCAGACAAACGATAACTCTGAACGTTAACGATCGGTGCATGGGTTAGCCGTCCCTTCTGACTACAGATGATGAGACTGAGCGTAGATCAGAATCCTTGAGTGCGAAGACCTTTGAGCTGGTCCAGGTTGCCGTTCAACGAGCCGGCTGTCGCCATGTTGTCGCGCAGCACGACATTCAACGATGTGAGGTTCCTGACCTGGTTGCTATTGCCGAGCAACGTCGTGTTCTGCATCAACCCGCCCTGGGCCAGGCGTTGCATGGTACTGCCCTGGTTGTTGTTGGCCATGATGTTAAGTTGCACCCCAGAACCGCTCGAGGAAACGCTCAGCGTGCCCGCGCCATTGGAACCGACCAAGGTCGAACCCGCGGCAAGTGCCTGGCCCTGCTGTTGCGTGGCTGGCGCCTGGTTGGCCTTGGTAACGTTGATATCGACGTTGTTGTAGGCACTGTTGTTGTCGCCGGCAGCCCGCACGACTTGAGTGACGCCTTCGGTGCTGTTGAGGCCGCCACCGCCGGTGACCGTGCCGGTGCCGGTGCTTTGGGTACGCGCTGAACCAGTGCCTTTTTCGTCGATCAACGACACATAGAATTGTGGCTTGATGGTCGACTGTTGAATTTGCATCGAGGACGTTGCCCCGATCACTTCCCCGTTGGCGTTTTGCCAGGTGCTGGTCATGGCAATCCCGAAACTGATGATCCGTCCCGGCAAGACATAACGCCCGCGCAGGCTTGCCAGTTCCTGGTCGTTCAACTCAATGGGTTTCAATATTTCTGCATGGATCGGCAGGCTGGCGGCCAGGCAAACGACGGCCAGCCAGATTGGAGTCTTCATTGGATACTCCCCGAGCATCATGCTCGCTTGTTATTAGAAGAAGTCGCTTTGTATGAAGCCGAAATCCATCAACTCCGCGTCCTGCACCGGGCTGAAGGTATTGACGCGGTTCTTGGCAGTCAGTGGCAGGGGCGGGTCGAGCAATGCATTATTTTTGTCGTAGCCTTGGCCGATGACGGCAAAGATGATGCCGTTCCAGCCTTTGATAAAGTCATCGACTTTGTAGCGTTTATGCCCGAGTACCGGATCGCCGATATAGACCCAGTCGTTATGGACTCTTTGCATGACCACAAAGTGTTTGTAGCCACGGATGTCCATGAGTACCACCACCGGAATCCTGATCTCCTTCAAAGATTCAGGTGATACACGATAGCCACGCGCCCGCATCCCGAGACTTTCCACGTAGCGCTTCATGTCGAGCATGGAGAAACCCTGGACGCGGACCAGATCCTGATCGGAATGTGACAGCATGCCTTCGATGATCTGTTCTTCGTCTACGTCAAGCCAGTAGGCCTGGCGCAAGATGGTCGCAAGCGCAGCGGCGCCGCAACTGAAATCGGTTTTCTGCTGCACCAGGTCGGCAAATTTGCGCTCGCGAATGCTCTGGATCGGTTTGTACACCACCGCACCGCCTGGCAGGACAGACAGCGGCAGTTGTGCAGCCTCGATCACACAGGACACGCAAAGCAAGATTGCCAAGGCGATAATACGCATGGTGGGGACGCCTTCTGGTTGGGTTGAAAAGGCCCCCGGAAGGGGGCCTCGACTGACAGCATTAGAACGATTGGTTGGAGATGGCCAACGAGTTGCTTTGTTGGTTGCCCACACCAGCAGCCACGTTGACGCCCAGGTTGCCGCTGCCGCCGTTCACCGAACCGCTCAGGGTTGCAGTGTTGGTTACAGGGTTGGCCCAGCCGGTTGGAGTCAGCACTTGATAAGAGTAGGTGTTGCTCAAATCATAAGAGCTGCTTTCGCTCCAGCTTTTCGCTTTTGCGTACTCGGATTCGGACGACTTGCTGCCCGATTTGTCATACGACGACGCGTTGGCTTTCTCGAACGAAGTGTCGAACGATTTTTCGAACGAGGAATCGCGCGATTTGTCGTACGAGGATTCACGGGATTTGTCGTACGAGACATCGAGAGACTTGTCGAACGAGGATTCGCGAGACCTGTCGAACGAGGATTCGCGCGATTTGTCGTATGATTTGTCTACCGACACGTCAAGCGAAGCGCTAAGCGAAGCGGTAAGCGATGCATCGGACTCTCTGCTGCGGGTGCGATCGCCCCAGCCATTGTTGACGGTAGTGGAGTGGGAAGACGCCGCCGCAGCGTCCAGGGAAGCGTCCAGGGAAGCATTCAAAGAAGCACTCGATGAACCGCTTGCACTGCTGCTATTGGAACCACTTGCAGCGCTGCTGTTGGAACCGCTTGCATCCAGGCTGAAGGAACCGCTTGCGCTGCTGCTGTTGGATCCGCTTGCATTGCTGCTTTTGGAACCGCTTGCATCCAGGCTGAAGGAACCGCTGGAGCTAGAGTTTTTGGAACCGGCAGCGGCCCAGCTCGACGAAGCGCTTTGACTGCCGCTAGCCTCGAAGGATTTCTCGCGAGAGGCACTACCGCTTGCGGTTTTGGTAACCGTAATGGTATCCACGCGATAGGTCCGGTCAGCGGTGTTATTCACGATCAAGCCAGGACCGTCCTGGTTGGCGGAGGCGGTGGCTCTTGCGCTACCCAGTGGGGCATTGGTGTTGGCAATTGCCATGGTGTTTTTCTGCTGGTTCAGGTCGCCGCCAGCAATGTTGACACCCACGTTACCGCTGCTGCCATCGGCGGATCCACTCATCACGGCAGAGTTGGTTACGCCGAAGTTGTGGACGACGTTACGGTTGCTGGTTTGCCGCACGTCGGCGGAGGCAGTGGCCGTGCCGAACACGAAGCTGTTGTCGATCGCGGCGTTGTCGGAGGCTGCGTTGGCGATGGCGGCGGCGTTGTCTTGCTGGTTGCCGTTACCTGCCGCCACGTTGACGCCGACGTTGCCACTTGCGCCTTGGGCCGAACTGCTCATCTCGGCCGAGTTTTCTACCCCTTCATTCCAGATGCGATTGTTGGTGCTGCTCTGTCTGTCGTGAGCATTGGCAGTCGCACTGATAGGGATCATTTTTGCAGGAGGGGTGTGGTGGCCTCCGTTGTGATGATGGTTACCACGCCGATCGTTTTGCCCAGCTTGTACAGCAACAGCCATGACCGCAGCAATTGCGAAAACCAGAGGCTTTAATGCCATCGAAGGTTTCATGGTGATTCTCCGTACTTATTTTAGGTTAAGTGTTGTTATTACCTGTTTGGGTCAGTCCACGACCCGTACGCTGAGGGTGTTGGCCATTCGGTTTCCCACCCCGGCGCTCTGATTCAACTGAATGAGCCCACGGCTACCGGTGAAAGCCTGGTCACTTGTAGTGACCTGGCGATAGCCTGGTGCGGAGTCAGTTGGATCGGAGTTGTAGAGCAGCGTCACGTTCTGTTGCATGAGGACGCTGTCATCGATACTTTGCGGCTGTGCGCTGGTGCTGATCCGCAGCGCATTGGCTTGCTGGTTGCTGGCGCCCGCGCTCTGGTTGACGCCCAACGCGCCATTACCATGGCTGAAGGAGTCGCCTTGAATGCTGGATCGGGCATCCATGTTGGGGTCGACAATGGTGCGTAACCGTTGGCGAATCTCTGTGGTCGCGCTGGCGTTATGACCCGCGGCGATGGCCCGGGCATTAGCCTGTTGCTGCAGGTCGCCGGCCGCCTGGTTGACCGCGAAGTTGCCTTGATACTGCGCGCCCGAACCGTCGATGTCGGCGTTATTGATGACGGGGACGGGGGATTGGGCGAAGGTCGATGCACTGCAAAACATGGCGAACATCAGCAGCGTACGATTCATCTTAACGGTCTCCCGTTATGATTTTCAGGGCGCCCAGGCCCTGTTGGACGTTGGAGTTGACCATGTTGGCAATGCCGCTGCCGGAATTGCCCGAGCGCCCGGCGGGGAGGTTGGAAAGCTGGGTCTGGTTGCTGATGTTGCCGCCCAGGTTGTTGGTGTTTTGCGTCACTAGGCGGGAGATGCCTGCACCACTGGCAACGCCGGCAAAGTCACCGTCACTCAACTCATTGGTTTGAGCGAGGACCTGTTTGGACGGGTTGGCGTTGACGGTCGTGGGGTTAGGGTCGGGAACGAGCGGCGCACTCGTCGCGTTGCGCACCTGGACATCACGCTTGATGATGATAATGCCGTTGTCCGCTTGTACAGACAGACAAGCCATTGAGCTCAGTGCGCATCCGATCAGCAGGAGACTATGAATTTCGTTCTGGAGTTTCCCCACGGCGGCAATTCCTTCTGTAAGTGGAACGCTGGCCCTTATCAGCGTTGCAGGGGAAGAGAGCAGAAGGTGTGCCGGTTTTTGATTTGTCTTTAATAACAGTGGCTTGGCTTTAACTGTTGAGGTGGTGAAAAACACTTTGTAACGTCACTGAGACAAAGCCGCGCGAAAGTGCCGTCCATGCTGGCGGCATTGCTTGCTAAGGGCGTTTAGGGAGCGTTGTATCAGCGGCTTAACATTTTCTTGAAAGAATGCTCGAACCGCTCTAGCTCGATGATTTGCGCGAGATGAGGTGTTTCAGCAATGGACATTTTCTGGCAGGGCGGGGCCGCCCTGTCAGGTGCGTAGCAAGCGTGTCACAGCCTCGAACGCCATGTCCTTGCGTTGTTGCCAGTCACCTTGCAGTACCTCGTAAGGCTGGCGATGCAGCTCAAACCACTGGCGGCTGGCCTGGAAAAATGCCTGGCGTTCTTCCAGTTGCGGCTGGCAACGCTGTCCGTCGTCATGCCAGGCCACGGTATCAGGGCTCAGCAGCAGGTGAAGGTCGTAATGGCGTTTCTGCAAAGCCCGTTCGATCCATGACGGGCAAGCGCCGAACAACGTTCGACTCCAAAGTACATTGCTTAACAGGTGCGTATCGAGAATCAACAGTGGCGGCTGTTTCGCCCGTGCCTGATCTTCCCAAGTAAGCTGGCCAAGTGCTATGGGCGTAATGTCTTCGTAGCAGGTTAGCCGGGCTTCATTCTCGATGAAATACCGAACATATTCGCCGACCAATATGCCGCCGAAATTGGCGTAAATCTCGCTCGAAAGCCAGCTTTTGCCACTCGATTCCGGTCCTGCCAGCACCAGCACCTTCATGGGCATAGCACCGGGTCGCTGCGCCATGTCCGCCAGCCTTGAATAGCCAACAGGGCGAACAACCCATACAGGGCAGCCGTCAGGTACATCCCCTTATAGAGGAACAAGCCGACGAAGACGCAGTCCAGGACGATCCACAACGGCCAGCATTGCAGGCGTTTTTGCGCCATCCACCATTGCGCCACCAGGCTGAAAGCCGTGAGGGCGGCATCTAGCCAGGGTTGTGCGGCATCGGTCCAGTGCGCCATGGCGGCGCCCAGCAACAGGCTGCCGAGCGCGCCCAGGGCCAGCCCCGAAGCCACCGCCTGCCCATCCAGCCGGCTGACCTCGCGTCCAAGATGCGCCTGGCCTGCGCGCGTCCATTGCCACCAGCCATAAATCTGCAGCGCGGCATATATCACTTGCAGCAACATGTCCGAATACAGCTTCACCTCAAAAAAGATCCAGCTGTAGATCAGCACCATGACCAGGCCGATCGGCCAGCACCAAGGGTTCTGCTTGACCGTCAACCAGACGGCGATGACGCCGAGGGTAGCGGCAAACAGTTCAAGCCCGGACATAAGTTTCCCTGGAAAATCGAAGAGGGGGCGAATTGTAACCGGATTACCGCGAGGAGGCTTGATGCAGCGTCTCTATCGGAGCCTGCAACACGACAGCATTAGGCGTACTTGTCTGCTAGGATTTCGTCCCGCACGCAAAAACCTGAAATCAAACTGATTTTTCACGAAACTCTGGAGATTTTTGCGTAGGCTTGTGCGCGCGGGACTCAACGACGCTGATTTACAGTAAACGGCTTTGAATAAATTAACGGGGCATGCGTCGACGCATTGCCTTTTGGGGGATTGATGGATCTTTGGACGGCCTTTCAGGCTTTGATTCTTGGCATTGTAGAAGGGCTGACGGAGTTCTTGCCCATTTCCAGTACCGGGCACCAGATTATTGTCGCCGACTTGCTCAACTTCGGTGGTGAGCGTGCCATGGCGTTCAACATCATTATCCAGCTCGGCGCCATCCTGGCGGTAGTCTGGCAGTTTCGTCGCAAGATTTTCGATGTGGTAGTGGGCCTGCCGACGCAGCCCAATGCCCGGCGCTTTACCGCCAACCTGCTGATTGCCTTCTTTCCGGCGGTGGTATTGGGGGTGATTTTCGCCGACTTGATTCACCACTACCTGTTCAACCCGATCACGGTAGCCACGGCATTGGTCGTGGGCGGCATCGTCATGTTGTGGGCTGAAAAGCGCCAGCACGAAGTACATGCAGAAAGCGTCGATGACATGACCTGGAAAGACGCCCTTAAAGTCGGCCTGGCCCAGTGCCTGGCGATGATTCCGGGCACCTCGCGCTCAGGCTCGACGATCATCGGCGGCTTGTTGTTCGGCCTGTCGCGCAAGACCGCTACCGAGTTTTCCTTCTTCCTGGCCATGCCGACCATGGTGGGGGCTGCGGTGTACTCGGGGTACAAGTACCGCGACCTGTTCGTGCCTGCGGATTTCCCGGTGTTTGCGATTGGCTTCATCACGGCGTTCATTTTCGCGATGATCGCGGTGCGAGGCTTGCTCATGTTCATCGCCAGCCACAGTTATGCGGTGTTCGCCTGGTACCGCATTGCTTTCGGCTTGCTCATCCTGGCCACCTGGCAATTCGGTTGGGTTGACTGGACCGCGGCCAAGCCATGAATGGTGTCAGCGCGCGCAACGGGGCAAACATCCGCCACCTGCGCCTGAAGCTGCTGGTGTTTGCGATGGTGTGCGCGCTGCCGCTGTTCGGTTCGATGTCGTGGTGGCTGCAAGGGGGTTCACTGATTCCCCTGGCGGCCTACGGTATCGTCAGCGTGCTGGCGTTCCTGCTGTACTGGAGCGACAAGCGCAAAGCGCGCGTTGATCACTGGCGTACGCCGGAAAACGTCCTGCATGCGCTGGAATTCGCTGGCGGCTGGCCGGGCGCCTTGCTCGCGCAGCAAGTGTTTCGGCACAAGACGCGCAAGGTGTCCTTTCAACTGGTGTTCTGGATCATCGTGCTGCTGCACCAGGTGTTCTGGATCGACCAGCTGTTCCTCGAGGCGCAGCTGTTCTCACTGTTCTGATCGAGGCGCTGCTAGAGCAGCAGTCCGACCTGCGTGCGCTTGGGCAACTTGCTCACCACCAGTTGATGAGAGCGCTTCAGCAAGCCTTGCAATTCCTCGGCGCCGAGCGGGTAGGGCGTGGTCATGATAATCCATTGTGCCCGGGCCAGATAAGGCGCCGGGTGAATGCCGGGACGGTCGCAGTGCCCCAGAAACAGGTCCTTGTCGACCTTGAAAGCCAGTGACTCGCCGCGCAGGTTCTGCAAGGCAAACATCTTGTTGCCGGCAATCGAAAATACCCGCACGCCACCCCATTTGTAATCTTCACGGGCACCCGGCAAAGCCAGGCAAAAAGCCGCTACGTCGGCCTCGCTCATGCGTCCTGCCTTCATATCAAGCGATCTCCACAGGCATTGAATGTTTCGATCAGATGGTCAAGCCAGGCGCGCACGGCCGGCATCACGCCGCGTCGATGAGGGTAGACCGCCTGCAACCAACCCCCGGGCAGCGACCACTCGGGCAGTAACTGTACCAGTGAGCCATTTGCCAGCTCCTGCTCGCAATACATCATCGGCAGCGTCGTGAAGCCCTGGCCAGCCAGTGTGCAGGTCTTGCGCACGATGAAGTCGTCGATGCCCAGCCGCGCTTCTAGGGCCAGGTCGTATTTTTTGCCCTGGCGATCGACCAGGCCAATGTGCACCAGGCGATCGGGTTCGAGGGCGCCAAGTACCGGCAGGTTTTTCAGGTCGTCGGGATGATTGATCTCGAGCCCCTCTAGAAAGGCGGGGCTGGCGACCATCAGCATCTGCGCCTGGCGCAGGCGGCGAGTCACCAACAGCGGGTCTTCATCACCCGGTTCGCGCACGCGTAATGCAACGTCCACGCCTTCGGTCACCAGGTCGACGCGTCGATTGACCAGCATCACCTCCAGCTGCACTTGCGGATACTTCTCCAGGAAGTTGCTGATTACCCCCGGCAGCATTTCGTGAGCCAGGCCGACCGGGGAAGAGACCCGCAAGCGGCCACGGGGTTCGCTGGACATACTGGCCACGGCTTCGTCAGCCATTTCCGCTTCCAGTAGCATCGCCTGGCAGTGGCGCAGATAACGTTCGCCTACGGCAGTGAGTTTCAGTTGCCTTGTGGTGCGTTGCAGTAAACGTGCACCCAGGCGCTCTTCCAGCTCGGCGATGCGCCTGGACAAGCGCGACTTGGGAATCCCCAGTAAACGCCCGGCGGCCGCGAACCCGCCAGCCTCGACGACTTTGGCGAAGTAATAGAGATCATTGAGGTCTTGCATGGGCGTTTTCTCGATCGTTCTACCAGTGAGACAAACTATCGCATTGTTGCAGTCTAATCAGTTATTGGTTTGATCTGTAGGATTGTTTCCATCAGATCGCCCCTGACGGCGATCCTCACCTGGAGATCCCACATGAAACTGCTGCATATCGATTCGAGCATTCTTGGTGACAACTCGGCTTCCCGTCAGCTGAGCAGCGAAGTCGTCAAAGCCTGGCAAGCCGCCGAGCCGTCCGCCGTTGTGACCTACCGCGATCTGGCAGCCGACGCCATCAGCCATTTTTCCTCGACCACACTGGTTGCAGCGGGTACCACGGCTGAACTGCGCAACGCGGCCCAACAGCACGAAGCCGAACTGAGCGCGTCTACCCTGGCCGAGTTCCTCGCCGCGGATGCCGTGGTGATTGCAGCGCCGATGTATAACTTCACCATCCCGACCCAATTGAAGGCCTGGATCGACCGCATTGCCGTCGCCGGCCAGACATTCCGCTACACCGAAGCCGGCCCTGAAGGCCTGTGCGGTGGCAAGAAAGTGGTGGTCGTTTCGACTTCCGGTGGCCTGCACGCCGGCCAGGCAACCGGTGTTGCCCACGAAGACTACTTGAAGGTGCTGTTTGGTTTCATCGGCATTACCGACATCGAATTCGTCCGTGCCCACGGCCTGGCTTACGGTGACGAAGTGCGCGGCAAAGCGATGAGTGATGCCCAGGCACAAATCAGCGAGCAGCTGTTCGCCGCCGCATAAGGTTTGGATAAAGACCCCGCTGTCGCTGCAGGCAATCCCCAAAAAACTCTGTATTCTGTTCACGCAAGTGGCAGATGCGGAGTTTTTTGTTTCTCGGTATTGCTAATTGCGCTTGCAAAATTGTGGCCCGAGTCATGCAGTCGAGGCTTAACGTCTCCGTTCCGTAGCAAGGTGGGGCATCCCATGGTGCGTCTTTGTGCAGCTTTACTGATCTGTCTGCTCGCCAGCCTGAATTCAGTGCACGCCGCACCTGCGCCGCATCCTCACTGGAGCGTCGGTTTTCATGAAATGAGCTTTCTCGATCCGCTCGATCTGCAACCGATGCGGGCCATTGCGTTCTACCCTTCGAGCGCGAAGGAACACTCCAGCCGGCTTGAGGGCTACACCGTCGAAGCCGGCGAAGACACCAAAGTCGCCATGGGCCGGTTTCCAATGCTGATGCTGTCCCATGGCAACACCGGCACGCCATTGGCCCTGCATGACCTGGCCACGTCGCTGGCACGCAAGGGTTTTGTGGTGGTGGCTGTTATTCATCCCGGCGATAACTCCAAAGACCACAGCCGCCTCGGCACCTTGAGCAATTTGTACGGACGGCCGATCCAGATTTCCGAAGCCATCACCGCGACCCTGGGCGATCCCATGCTCGCGCCTTATGTCAATGCCGAGCAGGTTGGCGTCATTGGCTATTCGGCAGGCGGCGAGACGGCATTGATACTGTCGGGCGCGACTCCGGATCTGGATCGTCTGCGCCGCTACTGCCAGGAGCGCCCGGACGACCGTGATGCCTGCAATACCCAGGGTGAACTGATTGTCGACCGCGATGATTTGCAACCGGTAGCCGACCCGCGCGTCCATGCATTGCTGCTGATGGCGCCACTGAGCCTGAAGTTCGGTCGTCATACCCTGGCCGATGTGCATGTTCCGGTGCTGCTTTACAGCGGCGATGGCGACAAGCTGGTGTACCCCGACAAGAACGCCGCCGCCCTGGCGCGCAAACTGCCCGTCGCCCCCGATTTCAAGCTGCTGGCCGGGGCCGGGCACTTCGTATTCATGGCTCCGTGCAATGACGAGCAGATCGTTGTCACGCCAGCCTTGTGCACCGATGCCGACGGTGTCGATCGCGTCGATATTCACCGCAACCTGATCTCCGAAGCCGGACGCTTTTTTTCTCGCACACTGGGCAGAGCGACGCGAGCAGGAATGCAGACCGCCGATCAATGAATGGCAACCAGGCGCTTTTATAATTCGTTACTTGTTAGCCAAGGCTGTTTCCAGGGTTTGAACTCTGGCATTCAGTTCGCGAACGGATTCAATCAATGGTGCAACAAGTTTCTGATAGTCCACTTGCAGGTGATCACCTTCTGTGCGTACCAACTGTGGATAGACCTTCTGTACATCTTGTGCGATCAGGCCAACATCAGGCTGGTCGTTGTGCTTCCAGTTGAATGTCACGCCACGGAGTTTAAGCAGATTCTCCGTCGGGTTTTCCAAGCGCTGGACATTTTGTTTCAGGCGTTCATCGCTGAATGGGCAGCAATCGCCGCCAATGCCACCAGAGTCTGGCGGGCCGCCAACATCATAGCAGACGCCATTGTGGCAGATTTGCTGTTGAACCGAACTTTCGGCATTTGCAGTGGGGGCCAGTAAGAACGCCAGTATTGGAGTAAACACGGTTAGAGCTGTTCGCATCGTCTATTCTTTCCGAGTAAGAATTTAATGTAGGTGTGTCATCCGTGATTTTGTCAAAGTTGATGATTATAACAACGATGGCACTCTGCATTAATTGATGCGTGATATTGCGTGCTAATGTGTTTGCAAATGCTTATAGGGTTGTAATGGTGTATTTATTTAACTAGCAGGACTTGTGACCCGACGTGAAAGCAACAAAGTAAGACAAAGTCCGGTGACGGACAGCAACGCCGCGCACAAGAAGATCCACGGATACCCCAGGTTCAACGCCACCGCCCCCATCAGCGGGCCGGCAATCGCCAGGGCCAGGTCGAAAAACACCGCGTAAGCACTCAAGCCCGCGCCGCGACTGGCGTTGGGCACCTGCTTGATTGCCTCGACGCCCAGTGCCGGATACACCAGCGACAAGCCGAACCCGGTCAGGCCGGCACCGATCAAGGCATAGCCAGTCGAAGGCGCCAGCCACAGCAGCGCCAGGCCGATGGTCTCGATGGTCATACAGGCGATGGCCGACGGGAAGCCGCCAAATCGGCTAATGCTGGAAATGAACAGCAACCGGGCCAGGATGAAACATACCCCGAATACCGTCAGGCAATACGCCGCACCGCTCCAGCCTCGATTGATGTAATAAAGGGTAATAAAGGTGGTGAGGGTGCCGTAGCCGATCGAAGCCAGGCTGAGGCTTGCGCCAAACGGTGCAATGCGCCCGAACACCGCCCAAAAGGGCAGGCGCTCACCGCGCACGACCGGCACCGACGGTTTGTTGCGAATCAGCAGCAGCGCCGCCAGGGCCAGCACCGACAGGGCGATACCCAGGCTGGCAAACCCCAGTTGACTGACCATCACCACCCCCAGCGGCGCCCCGATGGCAATCGCCCCGTAGGAGGCAATACCGTTCCAGGAGATCGAGCGCGCGGTGTGTTCGGCACCCACCTGTCCCATGCACCAACTGATGGTGCCGACCCCGATCAGCCCTTGGGCGATGCCCAGCAAAAGGCGTCCGGCGATCAGGACCAGCAAGCTGATTAAAGGTGCGCTTTGCAACAACACCGACAACAAAGTCAGCCCGCCACTCAGCACAATCCCCGACAGGCCATAAACGATCGCGCGCTTGGTACCGACATTGTCCGACATGCGCCCGGCCATGGGCCGGCTGAGCAGGGTAGCCAGGTATTGCGAGCCAATGGTCAGCCCTGCGACGACGGCACTGAACCCGAGCTGTTCATGGACGTATCCTGGCAACACCGCAATGGGCAGGCCAATGCAGAGGAAGGCGACAAAGGTATAGAAAACGATGGAAACGATCTGCAGGGTGATCGCCATGGAGCTTTGCGGTGGCTGTTCTTGCGCAGACATGAAGGGCTCGTTCGCGGGCGGCGGCAGGAGAACTGCATGATGGAGTGGCGGCGAGATAAAAGAAAGCAGGCTAACTAATTAGGCTTGAGATTTGATCGTTCCTACGCGCTGCGTGGGAATGCCTCAACGGACGCTCCGCGTTCGGCTCTGGATTGGGACGCGGAGCGTCCCGGGCTGCATTCCCACGCAGAGCGTGGGAATGATCTAAAACGTTCGGATAACGCATTCATCCAGATTTCACGCGTTATCGTTAACGTCCATCGCGAGCATGCTCGCTCCTACAGGCTGCTCTTAGAACACTACGCCCTGGCTACGCAGGTAGTCGTCATAGGTGCCGCTGAAGTCAGTCACGCCATTAGGGCTCAACTCGATGATGCGGGTTGCCAGGGACGACACGAACTCGCGGTCGTGGCTGACGAAGATCAGCGTGCCCGGGTAGTTTTCCAGCGCCAGGTTCAGCGCCTCGATGGATTCCATGTCCAAGTGGTTGGTTGGTTCGTCCATCACCAGCACGTTCGGCTTTTGCAGGATCAGCTTGCCAAACAGCATGCGACCTTGCTCACCACCGGAGATGACCTTGACCGACTTGAGGATCTCGTCGTTGGAGAACAGCATCCGGCCCAGGGTGCCACGAATGATCTGCTCGCCCTGGGTCCACTGGCCCATCCAGTCGAACAGGCTGACATCGTCTTCGAAGTCGTGGGCGTGGTCCTGGGCGTAGTAGCCCAGCTCTGCGCTTTCGGTCCATTTTACGGAGCCGGCATCCGGGGTCAGTTCGCCCATCAAGGTACGCAGCAGGGTGGTCTTGCCGATGCCGTTCGGGCCGATGATCGCCACGCGCTCGCCAGCTTCGACGGTGAAGCTGAAGTTCTTGAACAGGGTCTTGCCATCGAAGCCCTTGGACATCTGCTCGATGGTCACGGCCTGGCGGTGCAGCTTCTTGGTCTGCTCGAACCGGATGAACGGGCTCACGCGGCTCGAGGGCTTGACCTCGGCCAGCTGGATCTTGTCGATCTGCTTGGCACGGGAAGTGGCCTGCTTGGCTTTCGAGGCGTTCGCCGAGAAGCGGCTGACGAAGGTTTGCAGTTCGGCAATCTGGGCTTTTTTCTTGGCGTTGTCCGACAGCAACTGCTCGCGGGACTGGGTCGCCGCGGTCATGTACTCGTCGTAGTTACCCGGGAACAGGCGCAGCTCACCGTAGTCCAGGTCGGCCATGTGGGTGCAGACGCTGTTGAGGAAGTGACGGTCGTGGGAAATGATGATCATGGTGCTGTTTCGCACCGTGAGGATGGATTCCAGCCAGCGAATGGTGTTGATGTCCAGGTGGTTGGTCGGTTCATCGAGCAACAGCACTTCCGGATCGGAGAACAGGGCCTGGGCCAGCAACACCCGAAGTTTCCACCCTGGAGCCACTTCGGACATCGGGCCGAAATGCTGTTCCAGCGGAATTCCCAGGCCCAGCAGCAGTTCACCAGCACGGGATTCGGCGGTGTAGCCGTCCATTTCGGCGAATTCGGTTTCCAGCTCGGCCACGGCCATGCCGTCTTCCTCGCTCATTTCCGGCAGCGAGTAGATGCGATCGCGCTCGGCCTTGACCTTCCACAGCTCTTCGTGACCCATGATCACGGTGTCGATCACGGTGAATTCTTCGTAGGCGAACTGGTCCTGGCGCAATTTACCCAGGCGCACGTTCGGCTCCAGCATGACCTGGCCGCCGGACGGCTCGAGGTCACCGCCCAAGATCTTCATGAACGTCGACTTGCCGCAACCATTGGCCCCGATCAGGCCATAGCGGTTGCCGCCGTTGAATTTGACCGAAACGTTTTCGAACAACGGCTTGGCGCCGAACTGCATCGTGATGTTAGCTGTAGAAATCAAAGGTTTTTCCTGCGAAGCATTCAGAGTAGCTAGGGTTGCGGCAGTACCGATTCAGTACCCGTTAACGCTGTTCGACCATGGGACGTACATCCCGGTCAGCAGCGCAAGATCCATCTGGCAATAAGTGGACAGCAGCATTGGGAGCGCTTGGCCCGAGTCGAAGTGCGCTGAGGCCGGGATTTCCCGTCATCAACCAAGGGGGGCGCGTAAAGTTTGGCGGCGATTGTACTGGTCTGGCCATATAAACGATAGGGCAATAAGGCCGCACCGACGCATTGACGGTATCAACGGACAGATTTTCACATCTCAAGGCTAACAATTGGTTACGGACGATGGCTAAAATGCCATCTTTCACTGATGCCAAACGTTGGCGTCGGCTCAAGGACGGGCCACCGGGCCCGTTGTCTGGTTTTCAGGCACTACTCAGGCTCCGCAGGCTATTGGTTGCCAGGGAGCGCAGTTTGCTCACCTCTGACGTGTGACGATTTTCGTGAAACTCATCATTGCCGCTGTCTACGTTATATCCATCGCGTATGTCCATCTGCGTGGCCGTGTACGCCACAAACTGGGCCGTCAGCTGAGCGACCACTCGACGTTCCTGGCGCCGATCAATTGCTTGCTTTATCTGTTCTCGAAGATCCCTAACAAGCCGTTTCTCAACCCGGCGGACTTTCCCGACCTCGCGCCACTGCAGACGCATTGGGAGGAGATTCGCGCCGAAGGCCAGAACCTGCTGAAGGCGGGGGAGATCAAGCGCTCCAATGATTACGATGACGTCGGCTTCAACTCCTTCTTCAAGACCGGCTGGAAGCGCTTCTACCTCAAGTGGTACGGCGATAGCCACCCATCGGCCATGAAGCTTTGCCCGCGCACCACCGAATTGGTACAGAGCATCGGCTCGATCAAGGCGGCGATGTTCGCCGAATTGCCGCCGGGTTCGAAACTGGTTCGCCATCGTGATCCGTATGCCGGCTCCTACCGCTATCACCTGGGCCTGGAGACACCTAACGATTCGGGCTGCTACATCAACGTCGACGGCGAAAACTATCATTGGCGCGACGGTGAAGCGGTGATGTTCGACGAGACGTTCATTCATTACGCACACAACACCACCGAGCAGAACCGCATCATTCTGTTTTGCGATGTGGAGCGCCCGATGAAGTACCGCTGGGTGGCCGCATTCAACCGCTGGTTCAGCCGCAATGTGATGGCGGCTGCCGGTGCGCCGAATGAGGCGGGCGACAAGACCGGAGGCATCAACCGCCTGTTCGGCAAGATTTACAAGATCCGCTTGAATGGCAAAGCCTTGAAAAAGCGTAATCGCAAGCTTTATTACCTGCAGAAGTGGGCCTTCTTTGGTGGGTTGCTGGCGATTTTTGTCCTGGTTTGATTTTCGTTTGTCAAAACTGACGTCATCGCCGGCGAGCCCGCTCCCACAGGTTTTGTGGCCACCGCCTATCTTTGTAGGAGCTGGCTTGCCAGCGATGAGGCCGGAACGTTCAACCCCTCACTTGCTGACTTTTTTCCGCGCCGCCGGTTTTGTCGGCGATTTGGGCTTGGCCGTCTCCTTGCTCCCGCCCTTGCCCCCCAGGCTACGCTTGAGCAACTCAGTCAAGTCAATGACATCCGCGGTCTTGCGCTCCTCCTCGCCAGTGGCTGTTTCAACATCCTCGATTTTGCCTTCATGGGCTTTCTTGTCCACCAGGGCCATGATCTTGTCTTCGAATTCGTCCCGGTAATCCTCCGGCGACCATTCGACGCTCATGTCCTCTACCAGGCGCTTGGCCATGTCGAGTTCGCCCTTGGCCAACTCGGCCTTGGTCACATCCGGTCCTAATGCCAACTCGTCCAGACTGCGCACTTCCGCCGGCCAGCGCAGCTTCACGAGGACCATGGCCGATTCCAGCGGCATCAAGGCCGCGAGGTATTGGCGGGTATGCAGCACCACGCGGGCCAGCGCGACTTTATTGGTTTTGGTCAAGGTTTCACGCAACAGGGCATAGACCTTGCCGCCGCGTTTATCCGGTGCCAGGTAGTAGGGCGTGTCGATGTTCTGCAGCGGGATTTGCTTGCTGTCGACAAAGGCAAAGATATCGATAGTCTGGGTCGAGAGTGGATGCGCCGAGCGAATCTCCTCCTCGCTGAGCACCACATATCGACCTTTTTCGTATTGCACGCCTTTGACGATGTGCTCTTTGGTGACTTCCTTGCCGGTGACTTTATTGACGCGTTTGTAGCCCACCGGGTCCATGCTGCGACTGTCGAGCCAGTCGAAATCCACCCCGTGGGAGGACGTCGCCGAGACCAGCGCCACAGGGATATGCACCAGCCCGAAACTGATCGCGCCTTTCCAGATTGCCCGTGCCATGGTCGTCTTTCCGAAAGTGATGTTCAGGTGACCTTGGGCCTCGTGCAAAAGTTTCAGCGGCCTGCAGGCCGTGTGGGGCTGTGCGTCGACGTCGTGTTACATCTTGCCGGGAAGTTTGGGTTAACAAATCCCGATCCCAGGCGTAGCGTGCTATGGACGAATCTATTCACGCATCCTTCGCGAGGCTCGCCAATGAACCGATACGTACCTGGCCTTATCGTGCTGGCATTGAGCGGCGTACTCGGTCACATGGCCCAGGCCGGCACCGCTTCGCCCGGCGCTCCGATACAGTTGGCGCAAAACCTGCCGGGCAGCACCCACAACAATCCCTACAACAGTCCGATCCGCCGGGCCAACCCAAACAGCATGCAAGGCACACAGCCCAGTGCCCCGGCCATCCGCGGGCCGAACACCGTACCCGTGCCACGACCGCCCACCCTTGACAACGGTGGCATCGGCAATCGCTACCCGCAGGATCGCTCGGCCCCCAGCAGCGCCCCGAAGTTCATCCCCAATCCACCGCCCCGTAGCCCTTGAAGGACCGGGCTGGCGTCCTGTTGGCCCATCCCATGACAAAAGGAATCGTGCATGTTGCGTAGTAGCCTCCTGAGCACTTTTTTTGCCAGCACCTTGTTAGCCGCCAGCGCGCCTGTTCTGGCAGCAACCACCCAGGACATGCAAAGCGAGCAGGGCACCCTTGAGGTGACGCTGATCGCCTCGGGACTTGTACACCCCTGGGCGCTGGCTTTTCTGCCGGACCGGCAGGGCATGCTGGTCACCGAGCGACCGGGCAACCTGCGTGTGGTGACAGCCGACGGCAAGTTGTCAGCACCGCTCAACGGCGTGCCCAAGGTCTGGGCCAAGGGGCAGGGCGGCTTGCTGGATGTGGCGCTGTCGCCTGACTTCAGGCAAGACCGGATGATTTACCTGTCCTATGCCGAAGGCGGCGGCCAGGGTGGCAAGGCGGGTACTGCGGTTGGCCGCGCACGGTTGTCCGAAGACCTGACGACCCTGAAGGATTTCCGGGTAATTTTCCGTCAGGAGCCCAAGCTCTCGGTGGGCAACCATTTTGGCTCGCGGCTGGTTTTCGACCGGGACGGCTTCCTGTTCATTACGCTGGGGGAAAACAACGACCGGCCCACCGCCCAGGACCTCGACAAGTTGCAGGGCAAGGTCGTAAGGATCTATCCCGACGGCCAGGTGCCTGGAGACAACCCCTTTGTCGGACAGGCCGACGTGCGCCCGGAAATATGGGCCTACGGCGTTCGTAATCCACAAGGCGCGGCGCTCAACCCTTGGACCGGCACGCTCTGGGAAAACGAACACGGTCCCCTGGGCGGTGATGAGGTCAATATCATCGAGCGCGGCAAGAATTACGGTTGGCCGCTGGCCACCCACGGCATCAATTACTCGGGCCAGCCGATCCCGGAAGCCAAAGGTAAAACCGCCGAAGGTACTCGTGGGCCAAATCATGTCTGGGAAAAGTCCCCCGGGCTGAGCGGCTTGGCATTCTACGACGGCGACCGCTTCAAGGACTGGCAGCACAACGCGTTCATTGGCGCGCTGGTGACCCGGGAATTGATTCGCCTGCAGTTCGACGGCGACAAGGTGATTCACGAAGAACGCTTGCTGGGCGAACTCGACAAGCGCATCCGCGATGTGCGGCAGGGGCCGGATGGGTATTTGTATGTGCTGACCGATGAAGAGGACGGAGCGTTGTACAAGATAGGGTTGAAATAACGCTTACCCGATCGTTCTCACGTTTGGGAGCGATCGGGTAGACCGGGCTCAAAATGGCAGTTATTCCTCGACAGCCTTCTCAACCTTGCTCGAGGCCGACCAGACCCGGTAGCGAACCTCGATGTCCTTGGGCACATAGAGCACGATCGGCAGTTTGCTGTTGTAGCGCAGCATGAAACCGTCACCGACCACCGGCACGAAATCCTGCTGGCGCTTGCCATCCGGGCAGGCCATCAGCGTGCTCATCGGGCCGATGACTTTTTCCAGGCGGTAGAACGGATACCCCCAACCTTCGAGGTTCTTCTCGTCGAGAATGCCACCCAGGCGTTGGCGATTGCAGTCGACTTCCAAAATCTTGCCAGCAAGGATCTGGACCTGGAAGTCGTCTTCACGGGTTTGCGGGGCGAGGTGGATGACCTGACGACTGAAACCCTTTTCAGGTTTCGGAAAGGGTGCAACATCTTCGAGCTTTGCCCCATGGGCGATGCTCGACAGCGTGACGGCGATCAGCCCGATGGTGGTGCTGATGGTCGATGAACCCATGATGCCTCCTTGCGTATGTGTAGGTGAGCCGATTCTTGATCGGCCGGGCGCCATTCTCGACGCCGGCAGCGGCCAATGCAAATCCCTTGCCTGAACATGCAATTTGCAGGGCCTTCATCAACCTTTTTTGCAATTTGCATGACCGTAATCACGAGTCCTTACAATAACCCCTTGAATTACCGATGAGCTGCACAGCGAGATTCAAGGCATGTTTTATGCTGTAGCTGTTCTCAAGCTGACCGGGATTCCATATGAGTCAGTGTCGATGATTAATTGGCAGTCTCACAACGGAGAAGGTCGCCATGTTTCTTTCTGCCTTGGAACTTCGCAACATCATTGAAAGCAGTTTTCTACCGAGACGCTGTCAATGCACGCTGTCGCCGGACATGTCCATGACTGTAAAAGTGTATGCCGATGGGGAGACCGATCAGCTCGATCTGGTAAAAACCGGAATCGATGCCCATCAACTCAATGGCTGTCGGGAAATCAACGAGCTGATAGCTGTCCTGCGTACCGATCTTCAAAACCATTACACAGAACCCGGGCATAACCAGAGGCTGCGCAAAGCGTTTTAAGCCGGCATTTCATGCTCTACCGATTCGCGCCGGGGCGGGAAAACCCCAGATCCGGCGCGTCTGTTTTTAACTGCGAGCAACTATTTTGGTCCTTTCCCTTCAGTTTTGATAACTGCAGGCGTCAGACAGTTTTCGGTAGGCGATTTCTGCAGGTTGACCCGACTGTGAGTCGATGTATTTCATCGTCGCTGTGATCACTTCGCAATCCAGGGTGGTGGGTTCGTTCAGCGCAATCACTTTGCCCACGTGCAACGGCATGCCGTAGTGGTAGGAAGGCACGTTTTGTGCGGACGTAGTGTCGTTGGCCTGTGCAATGCCGGTCGATGAAGCACAGACAAGGGCGATTGAAACGAGCAGGGCGCGCGAGTTCATGAGGCAATCTCCAGTGCAGTCGCAAGTTAGCTCGACGTGTCGTCGAACCTGCCGCACTGGGCGTCAGAGGGCTCTGAGGGCGTGCGGTCCAGTAGAGTGTTGGACTGCGCGATTAAGCATTGGTTAACTTCGCTGAACGCCACCTGTCGTACTGCCACTACCGTTCGGCGGCATTTTTCCATCAAACCGGATCACTATTGAGACTAAAGTCGTCTGCAGCAAGAAAAAGCCTTCTGCCATCATTGCCGTTCACCCCCGCGTGTTCACTTCAGCCCGATCCTCTACTGGTCCGGGGCGAAGGCTATTTCTGGCTGATTGCGTCCTGGCGCAATCGCTGCATTGTTGGAGCTTTTTTTTAATGCGTCCCCCTTTTACGTTCATCCGCGCTCGCCAGTCATTCGGCTTCGGCGCCCTGGTCCTGTGCGCCGGTTTTACCGGGCCGGTTCAAGCGAGCGGTTTTATCGATGACACCACAGCGAAAATCGAATCACGTACGGTGTATTTCAACCGCGATTTTCGTGACGGGCATACCTCCAACAAACAGGGCGCGTCCAAGCGCGAAGAGTCAGCCCAGGGGTTCATTCTGAATCTGCAATCGGGGTACACCGAGGGCACGCTCGGGTTCGGTGTCGATGCATTGGGCATGGCGGGATTCAAGCTCGATTCCAGCCCAGACAGCAGCAACAGCGGCTTGCTGCCGTCCAGCGGCAGTAACCCGCGTGGTTCGGCGGATGAATACACCAAGCTGGGCCTGACCGCCAAGGTGCGCGTTTCGCAAACCGTGCTGAAGTACGGCGCGCTGCTGCCGGATGTGCCGCTGCTCAAGTACAACGACGGTCGCTTGCTGCCAACCATGTTCAACGGTGCGATGCTCACGTCCAGGGAAGTGCAGGATCTGAATTTCATGGCCGCGCGCCTGGACAAGTATACCGCCCGGGACTCCACCGACTCCCAGGACATCCGCCTGCACTGCAAGAACAAGCGTTATGCCTGCAACATCACGGCCAACCATTTCGACATGTACGGCTTCGATTACCGGATCAACGAGCGGCTGACAGCCCAGTATCACTACGCTGAACTGGAAGACATCTACCGTCAGCACTTCCTCGGCCTGCTGGCCAGTCAACCCCTGGATGGCGGTGTGCTCAAGGCCGATCTGCGCTTGCTCAAGAGTGCCGACAGCGGTGCTGCCCGCGCCGGTTCCATTGACAACCGCGCGCTGAGCACGATGCTCGCTTATGCCAACGGCGGCCATACGTTCAGCGCGGGCTGGCAGCGCATGAATGGCGACAACTCGATGCCGTACCTCGATGGTAGCAATCCGTATCTGGTCAACTACGTGCAGGTCAACGACTTCGCCGCAGCGCAGGAACGTTCGTGGCAGCTGCGATACGATTACGACTTCAAGGCCATCGGCATCAACGGCCTGACCTTCCTGACCCGCTATGTGAACGGTGACCACATCAAGGTGCCCGGCAGCGATCAGGAAGGCAAAGAGTGGGAGCGTGACAGCGAGCTCAAGTATGTGGTGCAGGGCGGGACGTTCAAGGATGTCAGCCTGCGGTTGCGCAATGCGACCTACCGCACCAACTACGAGCAATATGCCCGGGATGTGGATGAGACGCGGCTGATCGTCAGCTACAACTTTTCGATCCTGTAGGAGCTGCCGCAGGCTGCGATCTTTTGATCTTGCTTTTAAAAATCAAAAGATCGCAGCCTCGTTGCACTCGACAGCTCCTACAGGGGAGGTGCGTCAGGTCAACTGATGCCGATACGGCAAATCCGGCCCGGTCTTCCTGCACGTCAGCGCCGCCGCCTGCACCGCAAACCTCGCCATCTCATCGATCTGCTGGCGACTCAATTGGCGAACGCCTTCGACCGAATCCAGCCCCTGCTCGGTCAGCCAGGTAATCAACGCCGCCTGGAAGGTATCGCCAGCGCCCACGGTGTCGGCGATGGTCACCGTGCAGGCCGGCACCGACCACGAACCATGGCTTCGACTGAATACGCTCGCACCTTCGCCGCCACGGGTCAGGAATACCAGTTGACAGCGGTGTTGCAGCCAGCCCTCTATAACCTGCGCCGGGTCCTGCCCGGGGTACAGCAAACCCAGGTCCTCATCGCTGACCTTGATCAGGTCGGCATGCTCGACGAGGGTCGCAATCCGCGAACGCCACAGCTCGATGTTTGGCTGCGGATTAAGACGCACGTTCGGATCAAGGCTTATCAAGCGCTTGCCGCTTTCCCGGCGCACCAGCTCCAGCAGCGTGTCAGCAATCGGCTGCACCACCAGGGAAAACGAACCGATGTGCAGGCCGCGCACTTGCGACCCCAACGCCGGCAGATGCTCGGGTTTGAGTTGTCGATCCGCGCAGCCTTCGCCGCGAAAGCTGTAGTGGGGCGAGCCATTGGCCCCGAGCGCCACCATTGCCAGGGTGGTCGGTGCAGCAAAATCCACCAGGTAGTCCGTGCGTACGCCTTCTTCCTCCAACACCTGGAGCAAGCGCCGGCCAAGGTAGTCGGTGGACAACCCGGCCAATAACGCAGCCTCCACGCCCAAGCGGCGCAAACCCACCGCGACATTGAACGGCGAGCCACCGGCGATGGCCTTGAAATTCACTTTTGAAGCCAGGCCGCTGGCGTCGTTTTCACTGAAGAAATCGAACAGCGCTTCGCCACACACCAGATACATAGTTGTTCGCTCTTTATAGGGTTGCGACATGTTGTCGATAGCGTTCATAGGCCAGCTGCGAGGCCGCCACGTTTTGCGCGATCGGCATGCACACGCCTTCGGCGCCGATGGGGGCCTGGGCAACAAGCGCATTGAAACGCTCGATATCCAGATCGAACAGTGCTCGAATCGACTCCGTGGCGTTGGTCAGGTTCATGGTGCAAATCAATGGCAACCAACCGCAGGCCGGCAACGCGGCCAGCAGACGCCCGCTGGGGTCGATGTCGCGCAGCAGCTGCAAATCCCATTGGCGAGTACGCAGGTTGAAGTAACCCGTGCCCGAGGCATCGCCATACTCAGTGCAACGACGACCGGTGGAAATGCCCGCGCACCAAAGGGCAGGGGAAGCCGTGCTGGCGATAGATGATGGACAACCCGTTATGGTCGTCCATCAATTCGTAGGAAGGGTCGGTGACACGGGGCGTTCGGCTCATGTCGGAGCGTCTTCTTTATGGCGGTTCTTGGCTTCAATCCATTGCGCCATGTATTGCGTGCTCTTGTGTTGATGATGACGCAGCATGCTGCCGGTGAAGTTGTCTCTCCTGATCGAAGCCAGGTGTTGGCGGCAGTGCTTGAGCCGTGCAATCAGCGCCGGCCCATGAATGCGTGGCTGATAACGGCTCGCCAGCAATTCCAGGCCCTGGGCCTGGGCCTTGAGCCATTGCGTCTTGTCCTGGTAGAGCTGCACGGCACTATCGGCAAAGGACCTGGCAGTGCGGGTGATCGCCCCCGGCCATGGCTCAGCTGCGTGCATGCCCTCCGCGCCGATGGGCGTGGTGACATTCGGTGTGCCACAGAGCATTGCGTCGACAATCTTGCCTTTGATCCCCGCGCCAAAGCGCAACGGTGCCATGCACACCCGTGCCGCCGACATCACCTGCAAGGCGTCCTCAGCCCAGTTCATCACATGAAAGCCCTGCGCCGCGTTATGCAGCGCGGTCGCCTTGGGCGGTGTGTAGGCGCCGTAGATGTGCAGTTGAGCGGCGGGTAATTGCTGGCGAATCATCGGCCAGATAGTGGTCTTGAGCCAGAGCACCGCATCCCAGTTGGGGGCATGGCGAAAATTGCCGATGTGAATAAAGTGCGCCCGGTCCTCGAACGGCACCGGCGCATGGGTGGGCAGGTCCACCATCAGCGGGCACCCATGCAACAGGCTGCGCGGCAGCTTGAAGTGTTCGACCAGCAACTCGATCTCGACTTCGGAGATCATCAGGCTCAAGTCGCAACGATAAATCGCTGCGATCTCCCGCTGGGCCAGATCGGTCTCGGCCATGAGCTCAAATTCTTCACGCAATGCCGGCGCGAAGAGCTCGCTGAAATCATTGCCGTCTTCGCTTGCCTTCAAGCGGTTCTTGAGTCGTTGCTGGCGCGCATCGCGAAGGCTTTGCAGGTCGGAGGTCTCGAGAACCCGCAGTGCTTCGGGGCAGTGTTTCTCGACGCGCCAGCCAAACTGTTCCTCCATCATGAAACGATCGAACAAGACGATGTCCGGGGCCAGTTCGCTGATGAAGGTGTCGAAACTGCTATTGTTCAGCTCGATCGGTATTTCACGGATACCCAGCGCCGTCAGGTCGGCCCGATGTTCGCCGCTGCCGGCCGGGCTGCTGAATGTGACGTGCCAGCCTTGCTGCAGGAAGCTTTCGAGGATTTGCATCATATGCCCGCCAGCCGCCGAAGAGCGGGGCTCGGGCCAGACGTAACCAATAACCAGGACTTTGGTTGCGTGGGACTGACTCATGAACCGGAATTCCTTGAAACGAGCATGGCGCTGGAGAGGTAAAGGAGGCCGGCGATAAAGCGGCGCCCGAAGTCAGGCATTATCGAGGATACCCTTGACCTTGTCCCGCAACTGATCGATGGAAAACGGTTTGCCTATGAGATGCATGCCTTCGGGTACATCGATGTTCTCGGCATAACCGCTGGCGAACAGGATGGGCAGTCCAGGGCGCAGCAACCGGGCCTGGGTGGCCAGTTCTCGGCCGTCCATGACGGGTAAGCCCACGTCAGTCATCATCAGGTTGATGTGCTGGTTCTCATTCTCGAGAATCGCCAGCGCCTGCTCGCTGCTATCGGCCTCAAGGACCTTGTACTCCAGCTCCTCCAGCACGTCGACGATCAACATGCGCACGATGGCATCGTCTTCGACGACCAGGAGGGTGGGGGTATTGGCGGTCATGATGGGGTTCTCGGAAAGGGTGGATGGCTTTTTCGGCCGACCAGAATCGCCGGCTCTCTTGCATGAGTAAGTGAGGGGTCCCGACAAGTTCCCGATAGGCTATAAAAAGAAGGGTCGGCCCGCATTAGGGCAAAGGATAACCGCTGCGTTGGCGCAACAGCAGTTGAAAGTGCATTTTGCGGCCAATACTGCGAGAAAATTCGATCAGTGCGTCAGTTTTGGGGCAAACTCCTTGGTTTTCACCCGTTCAACAAGGCTTAACTATGACCACTGAGTCTTCGGTTGATCAGCAGCGATTCCGCAAGCTCCTTAGCCGCAACATCAGTCTACCGCTGGGCGTCGGCGCCATCAGTGCGGTTTTTTTCGTGTCGTTGATCACTTATCTGCTGTCGACGATCCAGTGGGTCGAGCACACCGATCGGGTGATCAATAACGCCAATGAGGCGGTCAAGCTAACGGTCGACCTGGAAACCGGCATGCGCGGCTACCTGCTCACCAGCGACGATAAATTCCTTGAACCCTACGAAACGGCCAAGCCACGCATCGAGGTGGTGCTCAGCACCTTGCTCGAACTGACCGCGGACAATCCGGTCCAGACCGACCGCTTGCACAGGCTGGAGTCGTTGCAGCAGGAGTGGGCCGGTTACGCGCAATCGATGATCGATCTGCAGCGAAGCAACGGTGACTATCGTGGCGCGGTCAAGGCCGGCAAAGGCAAGCGCCTGACCGATGAAATCCGCAAGCAGTACGAAGACGTGATCGACATGGAGCAGCAGTTGCGCGCCACGCGTAACGAGGAAGTGCGCCGTACCACGATCTGGAGCATCACCCTTTATCTCTTGTTCATTGCCGGTATCAGCGGGTTGCTGGCCTACATCGGCCGTCGCGATCTGCTCAATCTGTCGCAAAGCTACGCAGCGACCCTGGCGGCGCAACAGGCCAGCGCCCAGCGGCTGGAGCAACAGGCCTGGCTGCGCAATGGCCAGACCCAACTGGCCGAACAAGTGCTGGGGCAACTGTCGCTCAATCTGTTGGGGCGCAACATCCTGCAGTTCTGCGCGCAGTACCTGGGCAGTGCCGTGGCGGCCATTTATGTGCGCGAAGAACACGGCGGCCTGCGCCGCGTGGCGTCCTATGGGTTTTCCCGCGAGCAGGAGGCGCGTGAGCAGCAAATCTACAGTGACGAAGGCATTGTCGGCCAGGTGGCGCAACAGGCCCACCTGATTCGCCTGGACGATGTGCCCAGCGACTACTTCAAGGTCAGTTCCGGGCTCGGCGAAGGTTTGCCGCGCAGCGTACTGGTGGTCCCGACCAGCGACGACGAGCGGGTCAACGGCGTCATTGAGCTGGGCTTCCTGCGCCCGTTGACCGACCGTGACATCGATTTGCTGGAGCTCATTGCCGGTAACATCGGCACCTCCATCGAGGCGGCGCGTTATCGCCAGCGTTTGCAGGAAGTGCTGGCTGAAACCCAGCAACTCAACGAAGAGTTGCAGGTTCAGCAGGAAGAGCTCAAGACCGCCAATGAAGAGCTGGAAGAGCAGTCGCGGATTCTCAAGGAATCCCAGGCGCATCTGGAAACCCAGCAGGTCGAGCTCGAACAGACCAACGAACAACTTGCCGAACAGGCGCAGGTGTTGGCCGAGCAACGTGACGCCATGGACCTCAAGAATACCGAGCTCAACCAGGCCCAGGCCCAGCTCGAAGAGCGCGCCGAAGAACTGCAGCGTTCGAGCAAATACAAGTCCGAATTCCTCGCCAACATGTCCCACGAGTTGCGCACGCCGTTGAACAGCTCGCTGATCCTGGCCAAGTTGCTGGCGGAAAACCCGCAGGAAAACCTGAGTGCCGAGCAGGTCAAGTTCGCCGAGTCGATCTATTCGGCGGGCAACGACTTGCTCAACCTGATCAACGATATTCTCGATATCTCCAAGGTCGAAGCCGGCAAACTGGAGATACGCCCGGAAAACACCAGCGTTGCGCGCTTGGTGGACGGCTTGCGCGGGATGTTCCAGCCGCTGGCTGCGCACAAGCAACTGGATTTCCAGGTCGAGTTGCAGGACGGTGCGCCAACCATGATGTACACCGACCGCCAGCGCGTGGAGCAGATCATCAAGAATCTGCTCTCCAATGCCGTCAAGTTCACCGAGAAAGGTCGGGTATCCCTGACCGTGAGCGCGGCGTCGAACCAAGGCATTGCCTTTGTCGTCAGCGATTCGGGGATCGGTATTGCCGCCGATCAACAGGAAAGCATTTTCGAGGCCTTTCGCCAGGCCGATGGCACTACCAATCGTCGTTATGGCGGGACCGGCCTGGGCCTGTCGATTTCCCGTGACCTGGCCGCGCTGCTCGGCGGCTCGATCAATGTCTCCAGCACGCCGGGGCAGGGCAGCCAGTTCAGCCTGATCCTGCCGCAGCAATACGTGGAACCTGGCGACGAGCCCGTTGAGCGGATGCATGCCATGCCAACACACGCTCCAACCCCGGTTGCGCCCATTGCGGTTGCGCCGGCGGTGGTCCAGGAGATCGCGCGGTTCGCCGATGACCGCCTCAAGGCACCCTTCACCGTGCGTTGTATCCTGGTGGTGGAGGACGAGCCGAATTTTGCGCACATCCTTTATGACCTCGCCCATGAACTGGGTTACCAGTGCCTGGTGGCCCATGGCGCCGACGAGGGCTACGACCTGGCCAGGCAATACATTCCGGACGCCATCCTGCTGGACATGCGCCTGCCGGATCATTCCGGGCTGACGGTGCTGCAACGCCTGAAGGAACACGCAGAGACCCGGCATATTCCCGTGCATGTGATTTCGGTCGAAGACCGGGTCGAAGCGGCGATGCACATGGGAGCCATCGGTTATGCGGTCAAGCCGACCACCCGCGAAGAGCTCAAGGACGTGTTCGCGCGCCTGGAGGCCAAGCTGACCCAGAAGGTCAAGCGTGTGTTGCTGGTCGAGGACGACGACTTGCAGCGCGATAGCATTTCCCGGCTGATCGGCGACGATGACATCGAAATCACCGCCGTCGGCCTGGCGCAGGATGCCCTGGCACTGCTGCGGAACACCGTGTTCGATTGCATGATCATCGACCTCAAGCTGCCGGACATGCTCGGCAACGACCTGCTCAAGCGCATGTCCAGCGAGAACATCTGCTCGTTCCCGCCGGTGATTGTCTATACCGGGCGCAACCTGACCCGGGACGAAGAGGCTGAGCTGCGCCGGTATTCGCGCTCGATCATCATCAAGGGCGCGCGCTCTCCCGAGCGCCTGCTGGACGAAGTGACACTTTTTCTGCACAAAGTCGAATCACGGTTGTCCCATGACCGGCAGAAGATGCTCAAGACCGCCCGCAGCCGTGACAAGGTGTTCGAGGGGCGCAAGGTGTTGCTGGTGGACGACGATGTGCGCAACATTTTCGCCCTCACCAGTGCGTTGGAGCAAAAGGGCGCCGTCGTGGTCATCGGCCGCAACGGGCGTGAAGCGATTGAGCGATTGAATGAATTCGAAGACATCGACCTGGTGCTCATGGACGTGATGATGCCGGAAATGGATGGTTTCGCCGCCACCACCTTGATTCGCAAGGAGGCGCGCTGGCGCAAACTGCCGATCATCGCGGTGACGGCCAAGGCCATGAAAGACGATCAGGAGCGCTGCCTGCAGGCCGGCGCCAACGATTACCTGGCCAAGCCCATCGACCTCGATCGCCTGTTCTCGCTGATTCGTGTGTGGTTACCGAAGATGGAACGCATTTAAGTGCAGAGCAATCATTCAGGGGAGCGCAGCAGCGAAATCGAATTGCGCTTGTTGATCGAGGCGATCTACCTCAAGTACAGCTACGATTTTCGCGATTACTCCGGCGCCTCGATCAAGCGCCGGGTGACGCACGCCTTGAGCCAGTTCGAGTGCAATACCATTTCGGCATTGCAGGAAAAGGTCCTGCACGACCCGACGGCGTTCATGCAGTTGCTGCAACTGCTGACGATTCCGGTCAGTGAAATGTTTCGCGACCCTTCGCACTTCCTGGCCATCCGCCGCGAAGTGGTGCCGTTGCTCAAGACCTACCCTTCGCTGAAGATCTGGATCGCCGGGTGCAGCACCGGTGAAGAAGTCTATTCGATGGCCATCCTGTTGCGCGAAGAGGGCCTGCTCGAGCGCACGATCATCTATGCCACTGACATCAATCCGCGTTCGCTGGACAAAGCCAAGCAAGGGATTTTCTCCATGGAGAATGTCCGCGCCTACACTTCCAACTACCAGCAGGCCGGCGGCAAGTGCTCCTTCGCCGACTATTACACAGCGGCGTATGGGTTCGCGATTTTCGACAAGTCGCTGTGCGAAAACGTGACCTTCGCCGATCATAGCCTCGCGACGGACAGCGTATTTTCAGAAACTCAATTAATTTCATGTCGTAATGTATTGATTTATTTCAATAAAAAACTACAGGATCGCGCTTTCGGCTTGTTTCATGAGTCGCTTTGCCACCGCGGTTTCCTCGCTCTGGGCAGCAAGGAAACGCCAGATTTTTCAGCCTTCGGCAACCAGTTCGAGCCGTTGGTCAAACAAGAACGGATCTATCGCAAATCATGAACAGCGCAACGGGCTTACCTTCAATAGAAGCGATTGTGATCGGTGCGTCGGCTGGCGGAGTTGAGGCGCTGCTCAGTATCCTGGGGCCGCTGCGACAAGGTTTCGCATTGCCGATCATCGTGGTCCTGCACCTGCCGGGCGAGCGCCGTAGTTACCTGGTGGAAGTCTTCGCCAGGCGTGTTTCGCTGCCGGTCGTGGAGGCCACGGACAAGACCCCGGTTGAAGCCGGTACCCTGTATTTCGCCACGCCCGGGTATCACTTGTCGGTGGAGCGGGACCGCAGCTTTTCCCTGAGCCTGGAAGACCGTGTGCATTATTCGCGGCCGGCCATCGACTTCCTGTTCGAATCGGCTGCCGATGCCTACGGTGCGAAGCTGGCCGCGGTATTGCTGACCGGCGCCAACCAGGATGGCGCCAAGGGTATGTCCCAGGTCAAGCAGCATGGCGGGCTGACCATCGTCCAGGACCCGGGCGAGGCCCAGGTCGCGACCATGCCCCAAGCGGCGCTGAATATCCTGCAGCCCGATCACATACTCCCCATACGCGGCATCGGCCGTTTGCTTGTCGAGCTGGAACGAATCGCATGCTAAGTAATATCCAGGCCAAACTGCTGATCGTCGACGATCTGCCAGAAAACCTATTGGCACTTGAAGCGCTGATCAAGCGTGAAGATCGCATCGTCTACAAGGCTTTGTCGGCCGACGAAGCCTTGTCGCTGTTGCTGCAACACGAATTCGCCATTGCCATCCTCGACGTGCAGATGCCCGGCATGAATGGCTTCGAGCTGGCCGAGTTGATGCGTGGCACGGAAAAGACCAGGAACATTCCGATCGTGTTCGTCAGTGCCGCCGGTCGCGAGCTGAACTACGCGTTCAAGGGCTACGAAAGCGGCGCCGTCGATTTCCTGCACAAGCCCCTGGATATCCAGGCGGTCAAGAGCAAGGTCAATGTCTTCGTCGACCTCTACCGCCAGAGCAAGGCCATGAAACAACAGGTCGAAGCGCTGGAACAGAGCCGTCGGGAGCAGGAAGCGTTGCTCATGCAGTTGCGCAGTACCCAGCTTGAGCTGGAGCAGGCGGTGCGCATGCGCGATGACTTCATGTCCATCGTTGCCCATGAAGTGCGCACGCCGCTCAATGGACTGATTCTAGAAACCCAGTTGCGCAAGATGCACCTGGCCCGGGACAACGCTGCTGCCTTCACCCTCGACAAGATGCACGCCATGGTCGATCGCGATGAACGGCAGATCAAAAGCCTGATCCGGCTGATCGAAGACATGCTCGATGTGTCACGTATTCGTACCGGCAAGTTGTCGATTCGCCCGACACACTTTGATCTGGCGGCGCTGGTTCGCGGTTTGTTGCACAATTTTGCCCCGCAGATCGAGGCCGCCGAAACGTCGGTCAGCCTGGACGCCGAGCAATCGGTGATGGGCGATTGGGATGAGTTTCGTATTGAGCAGGTGATTTCCAACCTGCTGACCAACGCCCTGCGTTATGGCGCCAAGAGCCCGATCAACATGAAGGTGTACAGTGAGAACGGTGAAGCACGGGTGGAAGTCCGTGATTTTGGAATCGGCATCAGCGAGGAGAACCAGCAACGGATTTTCCAGCAATTCGAGCGCGTCTCGGCCAACCATGTCGCCACCGGGCTGGGCTTGGGGTTGTTTATTTCCGAACAGATAGTTGCCGCCCATGGCGGTACCATTACCGTCGAAAGCCGGATTGGCGAAGGCGCCCTGTTTCGCGTTTGTCTGCCGCTGTAGGAAAACCGCGCGATAAACGCAACCTCTGATCGACCTCGGGGTCGTATCAGCAGCTATTGACCGAACAAAGGCTTCCCATGAGTGAAGATGCGCAAGATGTAGTCCTCGTCGTCGAGGACGATCCCTCAA
Organism: Pseudomonas sp. EB271-G4-1; assembly: GCF_058791355.1. NCBI lineage: Bacteria > Pseudomonadati > Pseudomonadota > Gammaproteobacteria > Pseudomonadales > Pseudomonadaceae > Pseudomonas > Pseudomonas sp. EB271-G4-1. The sequence goes on along the minus strand of NZ_JBYTEO010000011.1, from coordinate 26,066 downwards.
TCCTGATGGTGCTGTCGGCCTATCTGTCGGGAGAGGGCTACCGGGTGCTGCAAGCCGAAAACGGCGAGCAGGCCTTCGAGATCCTCGCCAGCAAGCCACACTTGGACATGATGATCACCGATTTTCGCCTGCCCGGCGGGATTTCTGGCGTGCAGATCGCCGAGCCCGCGGTGAAGCTACGGCCTGAGCTCAAGGTGATTTTCATCAGCGGCTACGCCCAGGAAATTCGCGAGACTGATAGCCCGATTACTCGCAAGGCACCGATTCTTGAGAAACCATTCGATCTGGACACGTTGCAGGAACTGATGCAGGACATGCTGTCCTGATCGGGTAGGAGCTGCCGCAGGCTGCGATCATTTGATCTTGCTTTTAAAGATCAAAAGATCGCAGCCTGCGGCAGCTCCTACAGGGGATGGTTGTGTTCGACGCTTGCGCAGCGGCGCGTTCAGACGCGAATCATCTCCTGCACCTTTGCCGTCAACAGGTCAAAGGTAAACGGCTTGGTGATCATCTGCATGCCCGGATCGAGGAACCCGCCGCGCACTGCCGCATGTTCGGCATAGCCGGTAATGAACAAGACCCTCAGGTCCGGCCGCAGTTGCCGGCCGATTTCCGCCAGTTGCCGACCATTCATGCCGGGCAGTCCGACGTCGCTGATCAGCAGGTCGATGCGTTGGACCGAGTCGAGGATCGGCATCGCACTGTCGGCATCGCTGGCCTCGACAAAGGCATACCCCAGATCTCCCAGCACGTTGCTGACCAGTAGTCGCACCGCCGGATCGTCCTCGACGATCAGCACGGTCTCGCCATTTTTCGCGTAGGGGGCGTGTTCGATGTTGACCGGGTTGTCCTGGGGCAGGTCACCCCCAAAACGCGGTAGATACAAGTTCACCGTGGTGCCTGCGCCGACTTCACTCTGAATGGCGACATGCCCACCCGATTGCTTGCTGAAACCATAGATCATCGACAAACCCAGGCCGGTGCCCTGGCCGATGGGCTTGGTGGTGAAGAACGGGTCGAAGGCCCGGTTGATGGTGCTTTGCGGCATACCGCAGCCATTGTCGGTGACGCTCAGTACCACATAGTCGCCTGGCGCGAGATTACCGTAGGGCTTGGTGAAATCGGCATCCAGGTGGCGGTTCGAGGTCTGCACCAGCAGTTTTCCACCATCGGGCATGGCGTCGCGGGCATTGATGACCAGGTTGAGCAGGGCGCTTTCCAGTTGATTGGGGTCGGCTTCGGCGACCCATAGCTGATCGCTCAGTTGCATGTCCAAGTGAATGCTTTCATTGATGCTGCGTTGCAACAGTTCGCCCATGGAGACCACCAGGTTATTCATCTCCACGGGCTTGGAGTCGAGCGACTGGCGACGGGAAAACGCCAGCAGACGATGAGTCAGGCTCGCCGCACGATTGGCCGACGTCACGCCAAGGTCGATCAGGCTGTCCAGATCCTCTGTGCGCCCCCGGGCCAGTCGCCGGCGCAATAACTCCAAACTGCCGATGATGCCGGTCAGCATGTTGTTGAAGTCATGGGCAATGCCACCGGTGAGTTGGCCGACCGCCTCCATTTTTTGCGACTGGCGCAGTGCTTCTTCATTGTGGCGCAGTTGTGCGGTGCGCTCTTCAACCTGTTGTTCCAGGGTCTCGAGGGTGTTTTGCAGGCGCAGTTCGCTCATGCTCAAGTCCACCAGCCGATCCCTGGCTTCATACTGTCGCCTTCGGCCGCGCAAGGCGGCGGCGACCAGGCTGATCAATGTTTCGGGGTGGAAGGGTCGTTCGAGGAACGTGACATTGCCCAGGAGGGGGCCAAAGCGTGACGCCGGATTATGTTCCGGGCCACCATGGTGAGTCAGCAATACGATCGGCAAATCAGACCACGCCGGTTGCTGCTCGATCAGGCTCAACAGGGGTTCGAGATCGCTGCGCAGCAAGGCTTCGGAAGACATGAGCAACAAGCCGGCCCCTTGCTCCACTTCGAGGCAAAGCCCTGGCAGATCAGTACTGACGACTCCGCCGAAGCCCGCTTCATTGAGCAGCATCAAGGCGATCTGACTGTCCCGCCCCAAGGGGGCAAGAATGATCGCACGCTCGGACGTCGCTTCATTGACCGTCACGGGACTTCATCCCCGAGCAGGGGATTGCTGGCACCCAAATAGGTCGGAACTCCGCGCAAAACGCCCTGGAAGGTCTCCAGCGGTTCCCCGATGGTCATGCCGTTGGCGCTGATTTTGTATTCGCGGATGGTCGATTCATGGCTGCCTGTGCGTTTCTTGATGATGGAAATGGCTCGCCGCACCTTGCCCAGGGCTTCGAAGTAGCGCAGCAGAATGACCGTATCGGCCAGGTACGTGATGTCTACCGGGGCCTGCATGTCACCAACCAGGCCATGCTGGGCGACTGTCATGAACGTCGCCGCGCCTTTGCGGTTGAGGTACAGCAGTAATTCGTGCATGTGCAGCACCAGGGCGTTCTCTTCCGGCATCGCCGCTTGATAGCCGTTGATGCTGTCGATTACCACGGTCTTGATATCGCCTTCATCGACGCAACGACGAACCCGGTGGGAAAATTCGCCGGGGGAGAGTTCAGCGGCGTCCACTTGCTCGATCAGCAAGTTGCCGGTGGCTTGCAATGCACTCAAGTCGATGCCGATTTTCTTCATGCGAGCGAACAGCAAGCCAAGCTCTTCATCGAAGATGAACAGAGCCGCCTTTTCGCCCCGGGCCACGGCGGCGGCGGCGAAAATCATCGATATCAAGGATTTTCCGGTGCCGGCCGGGCCGAGAATCAGCGTGCTTGAGCCCGTCTCGACGCCACCACCGAGCAGCGCGTCCATTTCGCGGATGCCGCTGGTCAACTGCTGTCGCTGGTAGTCACCCCGGTGCTCCGCGGCCACCAGGCGTGGGAACACGTGCACGCCGTTACCCATGATGGTGAAATCATGATAACCGCCGCGGTATTTCTGGCCACGGTATTTCACCACGCGAACGCGCCGGCGCTCGGCGCCATAGTTCGGCGTCAGTTCCTCCAGCCGAACCACTCCGTGGGCCACGCTGTGCACGGTCTTGTCCAGGGATTCGGTGGTCAGGTCGTCGAGCAGCAGCACCGTGGCCTCATAGCGCACGAAATAATGCTTGATGGCGAGGATCTGTCGACGGTATCGCAGTGAGCTTTGCGCCAGCAGGCGAATCTCGGAGAGGCTGTCGAGCACGACGCGGGTCGGCCTGACGCGTTCGACGACTTCAAAAATCTGTTTGGTGGCCTCACCCAATTCCAGGTCCGAGGAGTACAACAGCGATTGCTGGTGCTCGGCGGTCAGCAGGCTTTCGGGGGGCGTCAGTTCGAAGATATGGACGTTATCGTCCAGCTCCCAGCCATGGGAGCGCGCACCCTGGCGCAATTCGCGTTCGGTTTCGGACAGGGTGATGTACAACGAGCGCTCGCCGGCTTGGGCACCGGCCAACAAGAAGTGCAAGGCGACCGTGGTCTTGCCGGTTCCGGGTTCGCCCTCAAGCAAGAACACGTGGCCGCGGGACAGTCCGCCATTGAGGATGTCATCGAGACCAGTAATCCCTGTGGCGGCTTTAACGCTGATCAACTCGTTGGATGTAGACAAAAAATGCCCTCTCATGACTAGGGAAAACGAGGCAGCGGACCGATGATGGCGAGCTGCCTGTTCACTTGACCTTGGGTCGCGAGGAGCGTTCAACTTTTTTGAGAGGCGTTGGGTGTGCACTCGCACCGTAGGAGCGAGGCTTGCCCGCGAAGAACGAGACGCGGTAACGACTGATACACCGAAGCGCCTGGTTCGCCGGCAAGGTTCCTACGTCGGTAACCTGTTTTATAGCCCTTGCTGCAGGGCCGGATCATCCGGGTTCATCTGTTCCAGCTGCGCCAGCAATATCTGCACGTTCTGCAATTGCCCGCTTTCTTTCCAGTAGTTGATCAGCAACACCCGTGCGCGGCGATCGTTCGGGTGGCGCTGGACGATTTCCTGCAGCTGTTTCTGCGCCGCTTCCAGTTCCTGCTCGCCATGCAGCGTGGTGGCCAGGTCGTAGCGGTAGTCCTTGTTGTTCGGCTCAAGCTCCACGGCCTTGGACAATCCGAGCAGGGCGAATTCGCTTTGACCGTGATGCAGCAGCCAGAGCCCCAGCGCATGTTGCAGATAGGCCGAGTCGGGCTGGGCCTTGAGTTGTTTGGCCAACAGTTGCCGGGCCGCGTCGCTCTGGCCCTGTTTGTCCAGTATCTCAATCTGCATCACCAGCGCCGGCAGATTGCCCGGGTCCAGACGCAAGGTGTGTTCGAGCGCCTGTTGTGCCTTCTTCAGTTGGGCATTGTGCAGGTACAGGCGCGCCAGTTGATACTGATTGTCGGCACTTTCAGGGGCGTCTTTGAGAACCACCTGCCAGGCGTCGATAGCCTGCTCCAGCGCGCCGAAATACAGGCCAAGATCATCGGGCGACAGGCCCAGCAACGCATTGACGGCGGCCAGGCGCACGCTCTGTTCGCCGTCATCGAGCAAGGGCCCCAGCAGTAGGCTGCGCTGGCCGCTGGGCACCAGCCCGCTGATGCTTTTGATCGCCGCGATACGCACCTCGGGCGCCTCATGCTGCAAGTCTGCATCCGCCAGTTTCAGCGCCACGGAGCTGGGGTAGTTGGGCAGTTCGGCCAGCAGCCAGACGCGCCGCTTGGGTGATATGTCCGGGCGGGCCAGTTGCTGGTAGAGCACCCGCGCGGCCCCCGGCTGGCCGTTTCGGGCTGCCGTCAGTGCTTCGCTGTACCCGCGCTTGATGGTTTCGGGTACTACCGGGGTGCTGCTGCGCAGGAACATCCAGGCAAGGCCGATGGCAAACAGGACACAGAGGCTGATGAGCAAATAGCGGCGGGACTGGGTCATGCAGAATCCGGAAGCTGACAGGCTTTGGCAAAGCTGTCAGCTTCGGTCAGGCGGCGCCTGGAGTCAAACCCTGACTGCGATACTCAAACCTGTCCAGACCTCGCGGCTATGACTACGCTTGCTGGAGTGGATTGGACAGGCATTCCCATGCAAGCGCTGCTGCAATACTTCAAGGCGATGCTCAACCCCGGGCGCGGGGTGCTGCTGTTCGCCTTGAGAACCATTGCAGCCGGGCTGTTGACTCTCTATCTGGCGTTCGTATTCGACCTCGAACAGCCCAAGTGGTCGATCATGGCCGTGGTCATCATCAGCCAGCCCCTGGCCGGCATGGTGCTGGCCCGCAGTTTCGGTCAGGTCATCGGAACCACCCTGGGAGCGGCAGTGGCCGTGGTAATCATGGCGCTATTCCCCCAGGCGCCGCTGCCTTTCATCATGACCTTGTCGCTGTGGCTGGCGTTGTGCACCGCCGGTGGCACCTTGTTGCGCTATACCAGTTCCCAGGCGTTTGTCCTCAGCGGCTACACGGCGGTGGTCGTGGGGCTGTTGGCGGTTCCCGATCAGGACGGGACCTTCCTGCTGGCCGTGACCCGCGTGACCGAGACGTTGCTGGCAGTGGCCTGCGTCTGCGTCGTGAGCCTGCTGACCGCGCGCCCGGAGGCCGTGGCCAAGGAGTATTTCGACAGGATCGACCAGGTGATCAAGCTGCTGGCAACCCATGCCAGCGCCGTTATTCGTACCGAGGAAAGCGAGGAAGACTTCCACCGTCGGCAAATGCAGTTGCTGGGGCAGATCAGCGCGCTGGAGGGCGTGCGTCGGCACCTTTATTACGACGCGCCGCGCTTGCGCAGCGCCGACGACCTGGTGCAATTGCTCGGCAACCAACTGGTGCTGCTGACGGCAAGACTCACCGCCTTGCGCCACCAGCGCGAACTGTTGCTCGAACGCTGGGAAGGTGAGCTCCCCGGGGAAATACAGCAACTGCTCGCCGAAGAATTGGTCTTGCTCGACGAACTGGCCCGGCAGGGGCGCGCGATACCTGGTGAGCAGCGGCGCCAGTTTGCTGCGTTGCAACAGCGTTTCGATGCACTGGCGTACCGCTCGGAGCAATTGATCGAGCCCTTGAAGGCCACTTTGCGCTCGCTGTCCTGGTCCTTACGCTGGGAACAGGCGCGCATGCTGCAGCAGCTTGAAATGATTTTGGAGTTGAGCGATGTGATCCAGAACGGGCGCAAGGCCAGTAGCGTTTTTCGTGGCCAGGCCAACCCTCTGCACCTGGACTTCACCCTGGCGACGATGAATGCCATCCGCGCTTATTGCGCACTGATGGTGGCCGGGCTGATCTGGATCGAAACGGGATGGGACGGCGCGCGGGGCGGGATGGTCGTGGTGGGGATTCTGTGTTCGCTGATGGCGACGTTTCCCCGGCCACTGCTGGCTGCCCAGAGCTATGCCCGGGGGCTGGCGATGGCATTGGTGCTGTCGGCGGTGCTGCAGTTCGCGCTGGTCCCGATGATCAGCAGTTTCGAGCTCCTGGCGCTGCTGCTGGCGCCCTTGCTGTACGCGGTCGCCGTGGGGTTGTCCAGCCCGGCCACGACGGGCACGGGGATTGGCCTGGGGTTGATGACGTGCCTGTTGTTGGGCCCGCAAAACACCGGCACAGGCCAAAACAGCGCCATCCAGTGGTTCGAGTTTGCGGGCGCTTATGTGTGCGCCGCGACACTGGCGTTGAGTGTCTATGCCCTGATCTTCCCCTTCAGGCCTGTGCTGCGGATTCGCCGCTTGTTCAAGGAGAACTGCGAGCAGGTCTACGCCTTGCTGAAAACCCCCGCCACCGATGAAAACCAGTTCGCCTTCGAGAGTCGTATGGTCGACCGCCTGACCATGATGCTGGGACTGTTGCCCGCCATCGAGGACAAGCCATCGCGTGACCTGTTCGATGTCAGCCTGGGTTGCATGGCGCTGGGCATCGCCTTGAACCAACTGCGGCAACAGGGGCAGAACAACGCATTGCTCAGCCCGGGGTTGCAACGTCGATTATTCGCCACGGTGCGAGAAACCGGGAGGCTGGTGGCCGGTCGGCGCGACATTGGAGTGGACCACGTGCTCGACAGCTTGCACGCCTTGGGCGATGACCTGGACGCGCTGCATTCCAGTGTTCATGAACACCTCTGGTCGGTGTTTCGCATGCGCGTGGCGCTGTTGATCGTGGTCTCGTTCCTGGAACGCCACCGTCGCCACTTCGAACCCGCCACCTTGCAGGGAGTACCCGAGCTTGCCCATTGATCTGGAAATAGGCGGCGTCTACCTGCCACCGATCGCCCAGGCGTTGCTGCTGGGGGTACCGGTTTTCCTGGTGCTGGACTGGATCCTGCGGCGTCTCGGGGTGTTGCAGTTCGTCTGGCATGAAGCCTTGTTCGAAGGCGCGTTGTACGTCTGCGTGTGCGCGACGTTGATCCTGGTGATGGGAGCCTGATGCCGTGAAGAAGATCCTTGCCCATCTCACCACGGTCGCGGTAGTGGTGCTGGCTTTCGTGCTCGGCTGGTTTGCCTGGGAGCACTACACCCGCGCACCCTGGACCCGCGACGCACGAGTGCGTGCCGATGTGGTGACCTTGTCCGCCGATGTCGCGGGACGCATCGTCAGCCTCGGCGTGCAGGATAACCAACATGTGCAGAAGGACCAGTTGCTGCTGGAAATAGATCCTTCACGCTACGCCCTGGCGGTGGAGCACGCCAAGCGTTCGGTGGAGGTGGCGAAGGCTTCACTGGGGCAATCCGAGGCAACCATCGTTGCCAGCCAGGCCCTGCTCAAGCAGCGCCAGAGCGAGGAGCGGCGCCGGCGGACCCTCAAGGAACGCTCGGCGATTTCCGGCGAAGAGTGGGAAAAATCCAGCACCGATGTCTCGGTGGCCCAGGCCGATTTGCTGCGCAACCAGGCCAACCTGGGGTTTGCCCAGGCTAATGTGCAACTGGCGATCGCCGCACTGGCCGAGGCCGAACACGACCTGGAACGCACCCGCGTCGTCTCGCCGATCAGTGGCTACGTCACCAACCTGCTGACCCGCCAGGGCGACTACGCCACCGCAGGCGGTCCACTGGTGGCCCTGGTGGACAGCGATTCGTTTTACGTCAGCGGCTATTTCGAAGAAACCAAACTGCCGCGGATCGGCGAGGGTGATCGGGTCGACATCGAGTTGATGAGCGGCGAACGTTTCGGTGGCACTGTGCAAAGCATCGCCTTCGCCATTGCCGACCGGGAAAACCTGCCGGGCGGCCGCTTGCTGGCGAACATCAACCCCAGCTACACCTGGGTCAAGTTGGCGCAGCGGGTGCCGGTGCGGATCAGGATTGACGACGACTATGCCCGTAGAGACAAATTGCGCGCCGGTACAACGGCTACCGTGACGGTTCGGGAGAACCACAACGCCCAAGATCACCGCTGACCCCTGTAGGAGCTGCCGAAGGCTGCGATCTTTTGATTTTGAAAAGCAAGATCAAAAGATCGCAGCCTTCGGCAGCTCCTACAGTGGGGTGTTGTCTGCTGGATGGGTAAAAAAAGCCCCGCGACCGAATGGGGCGCGGGGCAAAAAATTGGTTGGTTGCGGCCAACCAAAGGAGCTCTGTATTGCTCGGGGCGGCGTTCCGACGACAATGCGTTAAATCAGGTGCCCAACGGCGCCCTCGGGTTTTTCGCGAGCATGCTCGCTCCTACAACCGTCTCTGGTTGCCAGCCGCCACCGAGGGCCTTGTAGATCGCCACGATGCCGCGGTACAGGTCGACTTCGGCCTGGGCCTGGGTGTCTTCGGCCGCCAGGCGTTCACGCTGGGCATCGAGCAGCACGAGGAAGTCGGCGGTGCCCTCGCGGTAGCGGATTTCGGCGAGGTCGGCGGCTGAACGGCTCGATTCGCTCTGGCGAATCAGCGAAATCAGTCGCTGCTGGCGTTTGCCGTAGTCGCTAAAGGCGTTTTCCGACTCTTCCAGGGCCAGCAACACTTGCTGCTCGTAAGTCGCCAGGGCGCCTTCGGCATCGGCGTCGGCGCCGCGTATGCGGGCCTTTACACTGCCCAGGTCAAACGCCGCCCAGGTGATGCTCGGGCCCAGTGCCCAGGCGTTGGCCGCCGAGGAACCGATCTGCGAGCCACGTCCGGCGGTCCAGCCGAGGAAGCCGCTGAGGCTCACCCGTGGAAACAAGTCGGCTTTCGCCACGCCAATGCGCGCCGTGGCCGACGCCAGTTTGCGCTCGGCGCTGAGGATGTCCGGACGGCGTTGCAACAACTCGGCGGGATCACCGATCGGCAAGGCCTTGGCAATCGCCGGCAAGTCTTTCGGGCCCAGGTCCACGGTCAACTTGTCCGGGCGCTGGCCCAGCAGGGTGGCGATACGGTTTTTCTGTCGCACCTGCTCGGCCTGCAACTGCGGCACGCTGGCTTCGACCGAAGCCAGGCGCGCATCGGCACGTTCCACATCAAGCTGGTCGCCGACGCCGGCATCCCGCAGGCTGATGGTGATCTTGCGCGACTCCTGTTGGTTGTTCAGGTTGGCCAGGGCAATTTTTTCCCGCAGTTGTGCACCGCGCAGCTGACCATAGGCATCCACCAGTTCGGCGATCATGGTCACTTGCAGCTGGTACAAATCAGCCTCGAGTGCCTGTTGCTCGGCATCCGCCGACTCCAGGTTGCGCTGGATGCGGCCGAACAGGTCGATCTCCCAGGCCATGTCCAGCCCCAGGTCATAGCGTTCGCTGTTGACACGGTCGGTGGTCTCGCCAGGAATCTGCCCTTTGCCCAAGTCACTGCTGACCCGGCTGGTGATCGTCGGCATGGCGTCATTGCTGACGTCATCGCGGATCGCCCGGGCCGCTTTCCAGCGAGCGAAGGCGACACGCAGGTCACGGTTGCCCTTGAGGGACTCGCTCACCAACTGGTTGAGGGTCGGGTCTTCGAACTGCTGCCACCAGATGCCTTCGAACCGCGAACGGTCGAAGTTCTTCTGGCCGGCTGCGCCCTGCGTGGCCGTGGTGATGTTGGCCGGTTCAAGGGCTTGGGTTTTATAGTCCGGGCCGACGGCACAGGCGCTCAGCGCCAGTACCAGCAGGCTTGGCAGGAAAGCTTTCAAACTCATCAATGCGACTCCAGCTTCAGGGCACGGGCGGCTTTGCGCGCTTGACCACGCTCGACAAAGTTGCGAATCAATACGTAGAACACCGGCGTCAGCAGCAGGCCGAAGAAGGTCACCCCGAGCATCCCGGAGAACACCGCTACACCCATGGCGTGACGCATCTCGGCACCGGCACCGCTGGAGAACACCAGGGGTACCACACCCATGATGAATGCAAAGGAGGTCATCAGGATTGGCCGCAGACGCAGGCGGCACGCTTCCAGTACCGCCGCCAGCGGGTTCATGCCTTCGAGCTGTTTATCCTTGGCAAACTCGACGATCAGGATCGCGTTCTTACAGGCCAGTCCCACCAGTACGATCAAGCCGATCTGGGTGAAGATGTTGTTGTCGCCTCCCGAAGCAATCACACCGGTAATGGCTGACAGCAGGGTCATCGGGACGATCAGGATCACCGCCAGTGGCAGGCTCCAGCTTTCGTATTGGGCCGCCAGCACCAGGAACGCCAGCAGCACGCAGAGCGGGAACACGAACAGTGCGGTGTTGCCGGACAGGATCTGCTGGTAGGTCAAGTCAGTCCATTCGTAGGTCATGCCGTTGGGCAGTTCTTCCTTGAGCAGTTTCTCGATGGCTTTTTCCGCCTGGCCGGAGCTGTAGCCGGGGGCTGCGGCACCGTTGATTTCAGCGGTGATGAAGCCGTTGTAGTGCATCACACGATCGGGGCCCGAGGTGTCACTGACCTTGATGAAGGTCGCCAGCGGGATCATCTCGCCCCTGTTGTTGCGCACCTTGAGTTGGCCGATCTGGTCGGATTCGAGGCGGAACTGTTGTTCTGCCTGAACGTTGACCTGATAGGTGCGACCAAAGCGGTTGAAGTCGTTGGCATACAGCGAACCCAGGTAGATCTGCAGGGTGTCGAAGATGTCGCTGACGGCCACGCCGTGGGTCTTGGCTTTCTCCCGGTCGATGGCGGCATCGACCTGAGGCACGTTCACCGTGTAGCTGGTGAACAACCCGGCCAGTTCCGGAACGTTGTGGCTCTTGGCGATGATGTTCATGGTTTCCTTGTACAGCTCTTCGTAGCCCAGGTTGCCCCGGTCTTCGATCTGCAGGCGGAAACCGCCGATGGTGCCCAGGCCTTGTACCGGTGGCGGCGGGAAGATCGCCATGTAGGCTTCCTGGATCCCGGCGAACTGCCCGTTCAAGGCACCGGCAATCGCACCGGCGGACATGCTCGGGTCTTTGCGCTCGTCGAACGGCTTGAGGGTCACGAACACGATGCCGGCGTTCGGGCTGTTGGTGAAACCGTTGATCGACAGGCCAGGGAAGGCCACCGCACTTTCCACGCCAGGCTGTTTCAGGGCCAGGTCGGACATGCGCTTGATCACGTCTTCGGTGCGGTCCAGGCTCGCCGCATCCGGCAATTGAGCGAACGCCACCAGGTATTGCTTGTCTTGGCCGGGTACGAAACCGGTCGGGGTGCTGGAGAAACCGAAGAACGTCAGCACCATCAGGCCGGCGTACAGCAGCAGGGCGATGCCGCTGGAGCGGATCACGCGGGCAACGGTACCAACATAACCATGGCTGGCTTTTTCAAAGAAGCGGTTGAACGGACGGAACAACCAGCCACCGAACAGCTTGTCCAGGACCTTGGAGAAACGGTCTTTCGGCGCGTCATGACCCTTGAGCAACACAGCGGCCAGGGCGGGCGACAGGGTCAGGGAGTTGAAGGCCGAGATCACCGTCGAAATCGCGATGGTCAGGGCGAACTGCTTGTAGAACTGGCCGGTCAAGCCCGAGATGAACGCTGCCGGAACAAACACCGCACACAGCACCAGCGCCGTGGCAATGATGGGGCCGGTCACTTCACGCATGGCGCGCTTGGTGGCTTCGACCGGGGTCAGCCCGAGCTCGATATTACGCTCGACGTTTTCCACCACCACGATCGCATCGTCCACCACGATACCAATCGCCAACACCAGGCCAAACAGCGACAACGCGTTCAACGAGAAGCCGAATAGATGCATCACGGCAAAGGTACCGATCAGCGAGACCGGCACCGCCACCAGCGGAATGATCGAGGCGCGCCAGGTCTGCAGGAACAGGATCACCACCAGCACCACGAGGATCAGCGCTTCGAACAGGGTGTGGACCACCGCCTCGATGGAGCCGCGCACGAAGATCGTCGGGTCATAGACGATGCTGAAATCCATGCCTTCCGGGAAGTTCTTCTTCAGCTCGGCCATTTTCGCCCGAACTTCGTTGGAGATCTCGATAGCATTGGAGCCCGGGCGCTGGAAGATCGGGATCGCCACCGCCGGCTGGTTGTTCAGCAGCGAACGCAGGGCGTATTGGCTGGAGCCCAGTTCAACCCGAGCGATGTCTTTGAGGCGAGTGATTTCACCATCGTCGCCGGAGCGAATGATGATGTTCTCGAACTCTTCCTCATTGACCAAGCGGCCCTGAGTGTTGACCGACAACTGGAAGCTTTGCGCATTCGGCGCAGGCGGCGCACCCAAGGCACCGGCAGCCACCTGGCGGTTCTGTTCACGGATGGCGGTTACCACGTCGGTGGCGGTCAGGTTGCGCGAAGCGGTCTTGTTCGGATCGAGCCACACGCGCAGCGAATAGTCGCCCATGCCGAACAGCTGCACATCACCGACACCGCCCAGGCGCGCCAGCTCATCCTTGATATTGAGGATCGCGTAGTTGGACAGATACAGCATGTCGTAGCGTTTGTCCGGCGAGGTCAAGTGCACGACCATCGTCAGGTCGGGCGATGCCTTGTCCACCGTGATACCAATGCGCGTCACTTCCTCGGGAAGTTTCGGTTCGGTGCGGGTCACGCGGTTCTGCACCTGCACCTGGGCGTTGTCCAGGTCCGTGCCCAGGGCGAAGGTGATGGTCAGGGTGATCTTGCCGTCGGCAGTCGACTGCGAGGACATGTACAGCATGTTCTCGACGCCGGTGATCGCTTGCTCCAGGGGAGCTGCCACGGTTTCACCGATGACTTTGGGGTTTGCACCCGGGAAGTTGGCACGGACCACAACGGTCGGTGGCACCACTTCCGGGTATTCGCTGATCGGCAGCTGGAACAGCGAGATGGCACCGGCGATCAGGATTAGCAGCGACAGCACCGCGGCGAAGATCGGCCGTGAAATGAAAAATTGGGAAAAATTCATCGGAGTCGTTATCCCTTAACCGCGTGGGGTCGCAGCAGCCACTTTCACAACCGCACCCGGCGCAACCCTGGCAGGGGCGACTTGGGGCAGGTTGCTGGCTTCCAGCGCTTGTCGTTGTTGGGCCAGGGCAGCGAGGGTTTGCTCGCTGGCCATCGGGATCACTTCAGGGGTGACCGGCGAACCCGGGCGTACCCGCTGCAAGCCCTTGACGATGATGGTGTCGCCCGTGTTCAGGCCGTTACGCACGATGCGCAAGCCTTCGATTTTGGGCCCCAGCTCCACGGCGCGATAAGCCGTGTTGTTGTCAGCATCCATCACCAGCACAAACTTCTTGCCCAGGTCCGTGCCCACCGCCTCATCGTTGATCAACATGGCGTTGTAGGTGCCGCTGCCCACCAGTTTCAGGCGAGCGTAAAGGCCAGGGGTGTAACTGCCGTCGCTGTTGTCGAATACGGCGCGACCACGGATGGTGCCGGTTTTCGGGTTGACCTGGTTGTCGACGAAGTTCATCTGGCCCAGGTGTGGATTGCCGTCTTCATTGGACAGGCCCATGTACACCGGGGTGGTGGCGCCGCGTTTGCCCTGGCGGGCGAGCTGCGTGTACTTGAGGAACACGCGCTCGTCGGCATCGAAGTAGGCGTAGACCTTGTCGGTGGAAACCACGCTGGTCAGCGGGGTGGTGTCCGCCGTCACCAGGTTGCCGGCGGTGATTTGCGCACGGCTGACGCGACCGCTGATAGGGGCGGTGACGCGGGTGAAACTCAGGTTCAATTTGGCCAGATCAAGCTGCGCTTGCAGGGCGCCGACCGCGGCACGAGCCTCTTGGGCAGCACTGGTGCGCGAATCGGCCAGCTCGGCGGAAATCGCATTGCTGGTGCGCAGGCGTTCGCCACGCTGGGCTTCGTTTTCGCTGCGGGTGGCGTTGGCGCGGGCCTGGGCCACCAAGGCCTCGAGGCGACGGACCTCGGCCTGGAACGGACGCGGATCGATCTGGAACAGCAGGTCGCCTTTCTTGACCAGGGCGCCTTCAGTGAACGTCACTTCATCGATCTGGCCCGATACCCGTGGACGAATCTCTACGGTTTCCGGCGCCTCAAGGCGCCCGGTGAATTCGTCCCATTCGTTGACCGGTTGCTCAAGCACCTTGGCCACGCTGACCTTGGCCGCGGAAGGGGTAGCGGCAGTCTCTGGCGTCTTGCCGCAAGCGCTCATCACCACTACGGCCAACACGGCCAACGGCAAGCGCAAATGTTTGAGTGACTGTTCCATGGATGCATCCGCCAATGTATTTAAGATTGGCGAATGATGCTCGGCAGGGTTGTATCGCACGAATCGAATGGGGCGAAGGTAACTATCATTCGGAATGATAGGAGAGAGCCGGGCAGCTCTCTAGCCTGCGCCTTGCGTCAGGCGGTGATCAACCCGGTTGATGGCAATTGTGTGTTTCCAGATTGGCAATGGTCTGCTTTGGATCGAGTCGCGGCCATTCGCGAGCAGGCTCGCTCCCACATTAGATTTAAGCAATGCCGTGGGAGCGAGCCTGCTCGCGAAGAGTCTATCAGCCTCGATAAATCAATTGGATCAGGCCAGACTATCCGGATCTCCAAAAAACATCTGTATCCGCGATCTCAACCAACGCTCCCCCGGATCATTGTCCTGGGAACCGCGCCAAGCCATGTGCAATTCAAAGCTACGCACCGGCAACGGCGGATCTTCCGCCCGTACACCACCAGCCGCCGTCAGTGCATCGGCCGTATAGTCAGGCACGGTGGCCACAATGTCGGTGCCGCTCAACAGCGTGCCCAGCCCGTTGAATTGCGGCACTGCCAACACCACATGACGTTTGCGCCCGAGCTTTTCCAGTTCTTCATCGATAAAGCCGCTCAGGTCACCGGCGAACGACACCAGTGCATGGGGTCGCGCGCAGAAGTCGTCCAGGCTCAAGGGCCCGGGCACGGTGTCGGCGCGCAGCAGTTTTGGCGAACTGCGGCGCAATACTTTGCGCTTGGCATTGGCTGGCAGGTCAGTGGTGTAGCTGACGCCAATGGAGATTTCTCCGGAGGCCAGCAAATTGGGCATCAATATGTAGTTGACCCGTCGCACTACCAGCACGATCCCCGGCGATTCGGCGCGCAGGCGCTTGAGCAGCATGGGCAGCAGGGCGAATTCGACGTCGTCCGACAGCCCTATGCGAAATACTGCGGTGCTGGTGGCGGGGTCGAATTCGGCGGCACGGCTGACGGCGGTGGAAATCGAATCCAGAGCCGGGGAGAGTAGGGCGAAGATCTCGACCGCGCGTGCGGACGGCTCCATGCTGCGGCCGGTGCGCACGAACAACGGGTCGTCGAACAGCCCGCGCAAGCGCGAGAGCGCCGCACTGATGGCGGGCTGGCCGAGGAACAGCTTCTCCGCGGCGCGGGTCACACTGCGTTCGTGCATCAGGGTTTCGAACACGATCAACAGGTTCAGGTCGACACGACGCAGGTCATTACGATTCATCTTGAGTCCTGGCAGAGTCAGCAAACTTGACGTGAGCGGCCATATGGGAACAATGGCCAGCAGGAATATTACGGGGAAAGGCTGGTACTCTGCACCGAGTAATTCATTTTTCCCACATCGGCTGCTCTGGTTTCCTACGACATTTGACGAGGATGCTGCAGCTGCGGAATCAATGACAGGCATGTCGACTATTAATAGCCACTGATAGTGTTGGGTTAAAAGCCCAGCTAGAGTTCAAGGCATTAGAGGTTCAATTGGCGAGGTTTGCGATGTCCCGCACGATCCGTTTTCACAAGTTTGGTCCAGCCGAGGTGCTCAAATGCGAAGAGCATGCGGCGGCTCTGCCTGCTCCGGGCGAAGTGCAGGTGCGCGTCGAAGCCATTGGCATCAGCTGGTATGACACCCTCTGGCGCCAAAACCTGGCGTCATCCCACGCCCGTCTGCCTGCCGGTATCGGCCAGGAAATGGCCGGTGTCGTCACAGCCGTCGGTGAGGGTGTCGATGACCTGGAGGTCGGTGACAAGGTTGCCAGTTTCCCGGCCCAAAGCCCCAACGATTATCCGGTCTACGGCGAACTGATCGTTCTGCCGCGTTCGTCGGTAACGCGTTACCCGGACGTGCTCAGCCCGATTGAAGCCAGCGTGCATTACACGCCGCTGTTGATTGCCTATTTTGGTTATGTCGACCTGGCGCGGGTCAAACCGGGGCAATTCGCCCTGGTCACCGACGCCAGCCACTGCGCCGGCCCTTCGTTCGTGCAACTGGGCAAAGCCTTGGGCGTACGAGTGATCGCCGCGACCAAAACTGCGGAGGAGCGTGAATACCTGCTGTCGTTGGGTGCCGAGAAAGTCATCGTCACCGAGGAAGAAGACCTGTTGATGCGCATCAACAAGATCACCGACAACCGCGGTGTGGATGTGGTGTTCGATGGTTTGGGTGGCCCGCAGATGTCGTTGCTCGGTGATGTCCTGGCGCCCCGCGGCAGCCTGGTGCTCTACGGCCTGCAGGGCGGTAACCAGACACCATTCCCGGCGTGTGCGGCGTTCCAGAAGAACATTCAGTTCTTCGTGCACTGCATCGGCAATTTCACCGGCAAGCCGGAACTGGGCATCATCCAGGACCAGGTCGCGCTGCAACGTGCGTTGCGTGACATTAACCAACTGACCGCCGATCGCGTGTTGCTGCCGCTCAAGACCCGGGTTTTCCCATTCGCCGAGTTTGTCGAAGCGCACCGCTACATGGACGAATGCCCATGCCGCGAAAGGGTTGCGCTGCAAGTCGAACCTGCTTGACCCCTGCAAAAGAGTCCGTGCCTGCACGGACTCTTGCGTTTTTAGCGCTTTGCCTCCCCACATGAGACGTTCCACCGGCCTGTAGGTGGATCGGTTCAGCAACTGAACCGGTTTTTGCTCTCGATCTGTAGCTTCTAATCAACATCCAAGTACTGATAATTGCATGATTACTTTCATCTCAAGGAATGAGTCATGGCCAGGTATCTTGCCGACACTTTTCAGTGCGCGTCGTTGACGCATATTCGACAACTAGTGATTTTCTGCGTGGTCGGCACATTATTACGAGAAGCTACTTTCCTCATTTTTTGTATTAAATGTCTGTGGGACGCTGTCGGAAATTTCCTAGGATCCCGAAGGCAATCGCAACAAACCCCTGCCAAGCTACTGTGCGCCAGTCCTTGCGGGCCTATCAGGCTTGCAGTGATCAATTATTTCAAATGATGACAAAAAACTTTATTGTTAGCATTTGGTAATAAAGTTCAGTAATTAATCTCTCTTCGGGCATTCCTTGCGCTATGCGTGAAGTTGTTTGCGTTGTGTCGAACTTTTGAATATCAGGTAAATAGAAATGAGCCATATACATGATCAGGCGATGAATAATGTCTATCAACAAGTGCTGCAACGCTTGTTGAGTTTTTTTTCACGAGCCGAGCGCACGGCTTTGCAGTTGTTGATCCAGCGCCTGGCCGTGGCTGCCGGAGGAATGGATCGAATAGGTAATTACAAGGTATTGGTGGTCCAGTGCGGATCGCGGGACAGTTGCTACACCCTGGCACTGCTGCGAGCCGCACAGTTGACAATCGCCACCCGCGCGCCCACGACATTCAAGCTGCGCTTGGCGACCCTGCGGCTCAATGGCATGAGCCAGCTGGCACTGGATAACATCCATCGAAGCTACAACGCCTTGTTCATCTACGACGATCCCCGGGTCGATGTGCTGATGGTTGATAACAGGGAAGTGCTGGCGTTCGATCACCGCGCGCCGGTCTCGCGCGCCGCACGTGAATCCAACCGCATGAACCTGCTACTGATCGGCCATCGTGGCGTCGTGGACGGACCGCTTGAGCTGTGGGACGACAGTTTCCTGGCCACTGGCGAGTTCCATGGTCAGATCGCCCGCTGGAACAATGGCGTCGATGCCTTGGTCAGTGGCGACTCACCGCGCCAGCAGAAGCGGTTCATCGAAGGGCTCAAGCGCGCGGCCGCCAAGGCTGGTCTGGCATCGTCGAACCGTCATGAGGCGGCGGATTACGGCGGGTTGTTCATGTTGCTTGATGAGTTCGGCAGCGACTGTTATCAGGCCTTTTATGAAGGCTACGGCCAGGAGGCCTGGCGTCCGGCAGAACAGTTTGAGGCCTGTCGCCGCACGACCTACATCGATATCCACGACGTGCTGGTCAGCCAGCTTGAAGAGCGTTGGCCGATACTGACCGAGTTTCTCGGGTATCAGCCCGATGAGCTGGCAGCTCATCTTGGTGAAAATCAATATGTCAGTGTGGCGGTCTCGGCGCACTTGCGGGGTTTGCAATCCTGCTTCGTCCAGGGCAGCACGTACTTGGCAGGTGTTACACACTACCTGCAGCGCGCCTTGGTGATGATGCGGCGTAACCAGCTATCGGAACGCTTATGTGAACGGGCAGACGGCGCATATGGCAACCCCTACAAGCTGGCCGGCCAGCGCGCACTGATCGCCGACGAGGCTTATCAGAGCCTTGGCCTGAACGAGGCACAATGGGTGTGCCTGCTGTTTGCGCCTTTTATCGGGCAAGGTGCGTCACTGGAGCGCTTCCTGCGCCAATGTCACCCGGGCATGCTCGTGGCCTTGCCCGAGTTGCATCGGGCCATGCAGGGGCATCCAGTGGCGGAGCAGATCCTGCAGTGGATAGTCGATGTCAGCGGCCTGCCTGTCAGCCTGGTCGGCAAGTTGTATCGCATGGAACCGTTGGTGCAGGAGGCCACGTCGATGAGCCCGCCCCACAGCCCTGTCTCGGAACCCGAGCAGGCAAGCGACGAGGCGTCGATGACCGGTGAACGGTCGGCAGGGCGTTGAACATGCGCATGTTGCCGGCCTCTTCGAGTGAGCGTGACCGCTACCCCCACGCAAGCGATCCCCTGCCATGAAAGGACAACGTGAAACCGATTTCGCCTATCAGTCGGTCTACCGATACTTGACCTGCCTGATCAGCGAGCTCGTCAGCGACAGCCGGGTACGACTACCATCCTTGCGTGAACTGGCCGGGCGCCTGAGCGTTTCGATCTCGACCATCCAGTATGCCTATGCGCTACTGGAAAAGGAGGGGCGGGTGTATTCGGTGGCCAAGTCCGGTTACTACGCGTTGCCGGTTGCCCCTACCAGCACGCTCTACGATGGCAGCGACTTGCTCGAGAGTGTGTATGTCAACGCCCGCCTGCCCGCCATGCTGGTCCTGAGCGCGGATGAGCCGGCCTTGCTGCAACCGCTCGACAGCCCCTTGTTGCTGCTGGAAAGGGAACTGCTGCGCCAATACCCGCGCCAGCCACAGCCGTCTGCGCAGCCCTGTGGCGAGCTGGAACTGCGTACCGCATTGGCGGCGCGCTATACCACCTCTGCGGTGCGCTGCTGGCATGCCGATGATGTCTACATTGGCGCTGACCTGCGCGGCGTGCTGGAAATCCTCATCGTCGTGTTGGATCTCAAGGATGCCGCGGTGGTCGTCGAGTCGCCCTGTGACTGGGCGATACTGCGCTTGTTCCAGGCGGCCGGTGTGAAGGTGATCGAATGGCCGTTGCTGGGCGACGGTAGCCTGGACGACAAGTGCCTTCGGGACCTGCTGGAAGCCGAGCCGGTACGCCTGGTGATGGTGTCGTCCGGGCTGAACATGCCCCGAGGCAGCAGGGCACCCGATGAGAACCGGCAGGTGATCGCGAACTTGCTGGAGCGGTATGGCAGTTGGGTACTGGAAAACGATTGTTATGGAGAACTCGGGTTTGAGCCCGATCAGCGGCGATTTCGCGATCTGTTGGCCCCGGAGCGCTTGATGGTGTTTTCCACGTTCGAAAAGATCATCGGCCCGGAAGCCCCTTATGGCTACCTGCTCTCGCGCCATATGAGCAGCGAGCTGCAACGGCAATTCCTGTTGCGCGCCTTTCGCTTGTCGCCGATTCGCCAGAAAGCCATCGCCCGCTTGTACAGCAACGGACGCATCGATCAACACCTGCAGGTACTGCGCCGACGCCTCAAGGACGGCAAGGAGCAAATGGCCCGGATGCTCCAGGAGCGCCTGGGTGACGCGTTGCAGTTCGTCGAGCCCCAGGGCGGGGCGACGATCTGGCTGCGCTCGTTGCGCCAGGTCGATATGAGCCGGGTGTTTCAGCGATTGCTCAGGCAGCAGGTGGTCGTTGCGCCCGGCGAGTTGTTCAGCCTGCAAGGCTTGCATGGGCAACACTTGCGCTTGAGCCATGGCGTTGGCAGCGACCAGGAACTGGCCGCCGCGCTGGGCTTGCTGGGGGACGCCTTGCGCCTTGAAGCCGTTGATTGACCCTTTGCAAAATGATGCCAATGGAACGATTCCATCGAGCGCTGGATAAACTGCATCGCGCTATGGTCAAACTGCCAGTAAACTCCGCTTCTACTCCTGAACTCTATTCCAGAGGTATTGCATGACACTCAGTCCTTTTGCGGGCAAACCGGCACCGGCAGAATTGTTGGTAGACATCCCGCGACTGGTCACGGCCTATTACACCGGCCAACCCGACGCCGCCATTTCGACCCAGCGGGTGGCCTTCGGTACGTCCGGGCACCGAGGCAGCTCGTTCGACTTGAGTTTCAACGAATGGCACGTCCTGGCAATCAGCCAGGCCATTTGCTTGTATCGCGAGGCCCAGGGCATCAATGGCCCTTTGTTCGTCGGCATCGACACCCACGCATTGTCCACGCCGGCGGGTGCCAGCGCCCTGGAAGTGCTGGCGGCCAATGGCGTGACGGTGATGATCGCCGAGGGTGACGAATACACGCCGACCCCAGCGGTTTCCCATGCGATCCTGTGCTACAACCGCGGCCGTACCTCTGGCCTGGCGGATGGCATCGTCATCACCCCGTCCCACAACCCGCCGCAAAGCGGGGGCTACAAATACAACCCGACCAATGGCGGCCCGGCCGATACCCACATCACCAAGTGGATCGAAGCCAAGGCCAACGAACTGTTGGCGAACAAGCTCGCCGGGGTCAAGCGCATCAGCTACGAGCAGGCGCTGAAGGCCAGCACCACCCATCGCCACGACTACCTCAACACCTATGTCGCCGACCTGATCAACGTGATCGATTTCGACTCCATTCGTGATGCCAAGCTACGCTTGGGTGTTGACCCCCTGGGTGGTGCGGGCGTGCGCTACTGGTCGGCGATTGCCGAGCATTATCGCCTGGACCTGGACGTGGTGAACCGGCAGGTCGACTCGACTTTCCGTTTCATGACCGTCGACTGGGATGGCCAGATTCGCATGGACCCATCGTCCAGCCACGCGATGCAGGGGCTGATCGGCCTGAAAGAGCGCTTCGACGTGGCCTTCGCCTGCGACCCGGATCACGACCGCCATGGCATCGTGACTCCCTCTGGCGGCCTGCTGGCGCCGAACAACTACCTGGCCGTGTCGATCGATTATCTGTTCCAGAACCGCCCGCACTGGCGAGCCGATGCCGCGGTGGGTAAAACCGTGGTCAGCAGCGGCTTGATCGACCGCGTGGCCAAGCGCCTGGGACGCCGCCTGTACGAAGTGCCTGTGGGCTTCAAGTGGTTTGCCGATGGCCTGTTCGACGGCTCCCTGGGCTTTGGTGGCGAAGAAAGCGCGGGGGCTTCGTTCCTGCGCAAGGACGGCAGCGTCTGGTGCACGGACAAGGACGGTCTGATCCCGGCCTTGCTGGCGGCTGAAATGACTGCACGTACCGGTCGCGACCCAAGTCAGGCCTACCGCGCGCTGACCGATGAACTGGGCGAGCCGTTCTCGGTACGGGTGGATGCCAAGGCCAACCCGGAACAAAAGGCCCTGTTGAGCAAGCTGTCACCGGATCAGGTCACCTCGACAACACTGGCGGGTGAGCCGATCCAGAGCATTCTCAGCCATGCACCGGGTAACGACCAGGCCATTGGCGGCCTTAAGGTCATGACCGAAAATGGCTGGTTCGCGGCGCGTCCGTCGGGGACCGAGGATATCTACAAGATCTACGCGGAAAGCTTCGTCAGCGACGACCACCTCAAGCAGTTGGTCGCTGAGGCACAGACCCTTGTAGATGGCGCTATTTCTGCGAAATGATTGATGGCCGTCTTCGCGAGCGTCACGTGTCTGTGGAGCGAAGCTTGCCCGCGAAGAAGGCAGCATGAACACCGTTGTACTCCAGCCAAATAAAAAAGGGCGACCTCCCACGGTCGCCCTTTTTTTGTTCGATTTACTGAATCAAGCCAGATCCACCAACACGATCTCACTTTCCTCGATAGCCGTCACCCGCAACACCTGCTCTTGGGCAACCGCAACACCGTCTCGAGCTTGTGCACGCAAGCCATTGACTTCAATGACACCCGTGGCCGGCACCAGGTACGCGCGACGACCGTTCTCCAGGCGATACTCAGCGGTTTCGCCGGCCTTCAGGTTTGCCGCCACCAGGCGCGCATCGGCGCGGATTCGCAGGCTTTGATCGTCCCCGGGCTTACCGCTGGCCAGGGTAACGAAACCTTCGCGCTGGCCCTTGGGAAATGGCTTTGCGCCCCAGGAAGGTGCCAGGCCGGATTCATTGGGAATGATCCAGATCTGAAAGATCTTGGTCGGCGTAGCTTCCAGGTTGTATTCGCTGTGGGCAATGCCGGTGCCGGCGCTCATCACCTGAACGTCACCCGCTTCAGTGCGACCCTTGTTGCCCAGGTTGTCCTGGTGAGTAATTGCGCCTTCACGGACATAGGTGATGATTTCCATGTCCCGGTGCGGGTGCTGCGGGAAACCGGTGCCCGGGGCAATCACGTCATCGTTCCATACCCGCAAGTTGCCCCAGTTCATGCGCTTGGGGTCATGGTATTCGGCGAACGAAAAGTGGTGATGAGCATCCAACCAGCCATGGTGAGCGCCGCCAAGCGAGTTGAAAGGTCTGAGTTCAAGCATGATCGTCTCCTGAAAGGTTCGTCATGGGGCGCAAGGCCTGGCCACGAATCGAGACCGGTTGTTGATGACCGGCATCATCCATCAGGCAACAATCGATAAAAAGCGTAAAAAATGCCGCATAATAATCGATAAATTAGATAGGAAGTGCGCTCGAAAGCGTCTCATCCAGCCTTCAATATCGCCCATAAGTCGATGAGTCATAAGCATTTCACTAGAACTAAAAAGCAAATACAGACACCATAGCCCTCAACAGCCTCACACCCTGGAGTCCGTCCGCGTGCCGCAACACACCCCCGATCTTCCGCCTGAACTTCGCCCGCTGGCCGAGATGCCATTGCTCAAGCGCCTGGCCGCGCGCTTTTTTGGTCATGGCCTGACGCGCCTGCGCGCACAACACCGCGCGTCTTGGTTGCACGGTCAGGCAGACGGTTTTCGTAGCGGTCATAGCGCCGGGGTGGACTACGGATACAAAGAAGGCAAGCTCGAGGGCCTGGAAGAGGGCCGGCAAGTCTTGCTGATTCGCGACTCACGCTGCACCGAGCACCGGCCACCCAATATCGATGTCCATCTTTTCGACGATTGGCGCCTGCCATTGACCGCCGAACTGAAGAAACGCATGAAAGCCGACGTCGCCCGGTTGCTGCCGGCACACGCCCAGCCCAGCGCTGCGCAGTGGAAAATGATCTTCAGTGATACGCCATCGACGTCGGTGATTGCCGGTGCGGGAGCGGGCAAGTCGACGACGCTGGTTCTGCGTATCCTGCTGCTCAGTCACTACCTGGGGTTCGAACTGAGCTCGATGACCGTGGTGACGTTCACTCGTGAGTCGCGCAAGGACTTCATCAATAAACTAATTGAGCTGTTTGCGCTCTGGGGGCATGCACTGGGTGTGCGCGAGGCGCGTGACCTGGTGCGCACCTTCCATTCGCGCATATTGCCGATGGTTCGCAGCCTGCCGGGCTTCGAGCGGCTGCAAGCCTTCGAAAACCTCAGTCACCGAGCGCAAGGCGCGGATGACGAAGTGGACAGCAACCCCTTCGATCTACGCATCAATGACGCCCAGCGTCAGCAACTCAATGCCTGTTATCACGCGTTGCACACTCGCGATGAGCGTTTTCGCGAGCTGATCAAGCCATTGTCCCGCCACGCTTTGCAACTCAAGGAGCTGGAGCGCGACCACCCCGATGTACAGAAGCGTATGGCCGTCACCGAACTGGCGGCCAAACGCGATGAAGAGCTCTGCGACCTGGTGGAAGACTTGTGGTTTCGCGCTGGCGCCTGGCCGATCAAAGGCATAGAGCCCAAGCGCCAGGCTTTCGATATCAATGGCAGCACCTTTCACTGCCACGGTTACATTGCCTCGCTGGACGCTTGGGTGGTGCTGGGATTCGACCCTGGTGAAAATCCGCAACTGACCCGGCCAAATGCCAAGCTTACGTTGCGTGCGGAAACCGCGGTAAAGCGCACGTTGTTTCAAGCTTTCTGTCGTAAGCCATTGATATGGCTTGATAATTACGAGTCATCAAAGCGTGTGCTGGCGTCCCTTGGGGGGGATGCCAGCGCCGGGCCTGGCTTCGATTACAAGGTCAAGGGAGAGCTGGCGTCCGCGCCATTGCTGGACTGTTTTGTCGCTGCCGCCGGGTTCATTGAAAACCTCGGCCTGGATGTGCCGACGGCTGTGGGCCAGATGAGCTTTGCCAAGGATGACCCGGACCGCTTTTTCTTCGAGGCCTTGAGTCTGTACTGGCGCGCCCTGGAAGACCATTTGCTCGACCAGAAACCGCCGGTCATGACTTACAACCGCATGTTCGCGCTGTTTAGCGAACACTCCCCGGAAAACCTCAAGCTGCTCAGTGACGAGCTCTTGCGGCCGCTGTCGCACTTGATGATCGACGAGTTCCAGGACGTTTCACCGCAAATTGTCTCGTGGATCCGTGCCAGCCTGGCCGAAATCCGCAGTCGCGGGCCGGCGATGCACGTCGGGCGCGGCGCCCAGCATTCTTCATTGCTGTGCGTAGGCGATGACTGGCAGTCGATTTACGGCTGGCGTGGCAGTTCGCCGACCTATTTCATGGAGTTCAACAAGACGTTCTCGTCGCCAAGCACCACCAAGGTGATGCTCAGCGACAATTATCGCAGCCACCAGCACATCATTGACGCCGCCGAGTACATCGTGCGTGCCGCGCCTGCGATCGCGGGCAAGAAGGCCAAGGCCAGTGGCGAGCCAAAGGCCTTGCTGCCGGTCAATGTGCTGGACCGGGACGATCAGGGGATGGCCGAGCGCTTGATGGAGCACTATCGGAAAGGCGATTCAATCTTGATGCTTTATCGAAAAAGTAGCGATAAGTCATTGATAGAACAACATATTAAGCCTGTACTTAATGTTGATTCTAGCTTGCCGTTTGAAGCACGACGCCTCAAGCAACTGACCTATCACAGCGCCAAGGGCCTACAGGCTGACGCGGTATTCCTGCTCGGCGATTGCCAGCACCTGACCCGTTCGCCCTACAAAAACCAGGTGTACCGTATGGCGGGCCTGGGCAAGGCTGGCGACACTGAGCCTTATGACAATGCCCAGAAAGACGAGATTCTGCGCCTTGCATACGTGGGCATTACCCGGGCGGTAAGTCATTGCTATTGGTATGTCGATGCGCAGGACACCCAGGCGGTGAACATGCCCAAGGCGTCGGACCGGATCGGCAAGGGCAAGGCGTTTTTCGCCGATCATCGGCGGGCCAAAACGCCGGCATGACCCATGTAGGAGCCTGCGGTGCGGCTCTTACAAGGTGTACATGTACCCTCTACATTCTTGATGTGAACGATCAAATACGCCAAAGCGAGACGGCCTTATAGGGACGTGATTGCAGATCTGTCCGCGTTCTGATCGTTCCCATGCTCTGCGTGGGAATGCCGCCAGGGACGCTCCGCGTTCCACTGACGACGCATGACATGAGCCGT